>NZ_JBLZPT010000019.1:0-111203 GCF_049199985.1 Pseudomonas kitaguniensis | reverse complement strand
AGTCAAATGTGGGAGCGGGCTTGCTCGCGATAAGGCCTTAAAGCCACTAAAAATCTAAGGCAACGGCGAAAAGGGTGAACGCCCATCGGCACTCTGCAATTCCTGCAGGTAATTGCGGAAAATCTCCCACAGTAGACCGAGTTCCCATGCTGGAATGCAGTCAAATGTGGGAGCGGGCTTGCTCGCGATAAGGCCTTCAAAGCCACTAAAAATCCAAGGCAACGGCGAAAAGGGCGAACGCCCATCGGCACTCTGCAATTCCTGCAGGTAATTGCGGAAAATCTCCCACAGTAGACCGAGTTCCCATGCTGGAATGAGTCAAATGTGGGAGCGGGCTTGCTCGCGATAAGGCCTTAAAGCCACTAAAAATCTAAGGCAACGGCGAAAAGGGTGAACGCCCATCGGCACTCTGCAATTCCTGCAGGTAATTGCGGAAAATCTCCCACAGTAGACCGAGTTCCCATGCTGGAATGCAGTCAAATGTGGGAGCGGGCTTGCTCGCGATAAGGCCTTAAGCCACTAAAAATCTAAGGCAACGGCGAAAAGGGTGAACGCCCATCGGCACTCTGCAATTCCTGCAGGTAATTGCGGAAAATCTGCCCCAGCACCTGAGTCGCCACTTCCAGCTCATCGCGCTGCATGTGCTCGGCGACTTCGTCGGCGGTGTCCAGCGCGTCTTCGGCGCCGTTGACCGCGGCCATTTTCAGCACGATGTACGCCTGAACGTTATTGGCCGGCACGCCTTCGCCTTTGAAGAACATGTTGCCCAGCTGAAATTGCGCCTGTGCGTGGCCCTGCAACGAAGCCTGCTCGAAGTAGCTCAAGGCTTTGTTGAGGTCGCGGGCAGGGTTTTTGTCGTCGTGGTAGTACGCGCCCAACTCGTATTGCGCCTGCGCATCCCCGCCTTCGGCCTGCTTCTGGCACGCGCTCAGGGCTTCTGCCTGGCTGTCTGGCTGGGTATTGAGGGTGCAACGACCCATCGCTGGGATTAACAACGAGTTGCCGCCTGCTTGTGCATGTGCCAGCAGCGGCTGAAGGAGCAACAGGCAGCCCAGAACCAGGGTGCGGCCGGTGCGTTTCATGGGAATCGACTTACCTCTGACGGGGCGCGCGGACCCTCGGGGAGTCCAATAAGCGCGCATTATGAAATAAGCAGGCCCCTGCTTACAAAGTCTTTACTCGTTTTTCTGCTGCTTGGGCAAGTTATCTGCCGGATTGCAGGTGATTTCTCAAGAAATGCAGGAAATCACCGTCAGCAAAATAGCAAATTCTGACGTCGCCACGCGTAACGTCAGCTTACGTGCCGCTTATTTCAGTGCCGCGAAGGCGCGCTCGGCAGCATCCAGGGTCAGTTTCAGCTCTGCATCGCCATGCGCGATCGACGTGAAGCCGGCTTCGAAGGCGCTCGGTGCCAGGTAAACGCCGCCATCCAGCATCAAATGGAAGAAGCGTTTGAACAGGTCGGCATCGCTGCCCATCACGTCATCGAAGGTGACGATGGCGTCGGCGCCGCTGAAGTACAGGCCAAACATACCGCCAGCCTGGGTGGTGACAAACGGAATGCCGGCGGCATCGGCGCGTTGTTGCAGGCCATCGAGCAGGCGGGTGGTGTAGTCGCTCAGCTCGGCGTGGAAGCCCGGGCGGCTGATCAGGCGCAGGGTGGTCAGGCCAGCGGCCATGGCCAACGGGTTACCCGACAACGTGCCCGCCTGGTACACCGGGCCGAGCGGCGCGATGTGTTGCATGATGTCGCGCTTGCCGCCGAAGCAGCCTACCGGCATGCCGCCGCCGATGATCTTGCCGAAGGTGCTCAGGTCCGGCGTGACGCCGTAGTAAGCCTGGGCGCCGCCGAGGGCGACACGGAAACCGGTCATCACTTCGTCAAAAATCAGCACCACGCCGTGCTTGTCGCACTGCTCGCGCAGGCCTTCGAGGAAGCCCGGCGCCGGTGGCACGCAGTTCATGTTGCCGGCCACTGGCTCGACGATGATGCACGCGACTTCCTCGCCGACTTCGCTGAGCATCTGCTCAACCGCTGCGATGTCGTTGAACGGCAAGGTCAGCGTGTGTTTGGCGAACGCCGCAGGTACACCGGCCGAGCTTGGCACGCCTTGGGTCAGGGCGCCGGAGCCGGCTTTCACCAGCAGGCTGTCGGAGTGGCCGTGGTAGCAGCCTTCGAATTTGATGATGCTGTCGCGGCCGGTGAAACCACGCGCCAGGCGAATCGCGCTCATGGTGGCTTCGGTGCCGGAGCTGACCATGCGCACCATTTCCATCGACGGCACAATCGAGCACACCAGGTCGGCCATCTCGGTTTCCATGGCGGTCGGCGCGCCATAGGACAAACCGTGTTGCAGTTGCTGGCGCACCGCGTCCAGCACGTCCGGGTGGCTGTGGCCGAGGATCATCGGCCCCCAGGAACCCACGTAATCCACATAACGCTTGTCATCTTCGTCGGTGACGTAAGCGCCTTCGGCATGCTTGAAGAACAACGGCGTGCCGCCCACGCTTTTGAACGCGCGCACCGGGGAGTTAACACCGCCGGGGATATGTTTCTGGGCATCGGCAAACAAGGTTTCAGAACGGGACATGATCGGGCTCTCTAAACTGAATATTTAAGAAGGTCGTTGAAGGCGCGGGCGCGGCGCGTGACTTCCTGGGTGCTGTCGGCACCGAACAGGCCGTGCACCACCGCGAGCAGGTCGGCGCCGTGGGCCACTAGCGGCTCGGCGTTCTGCAGGGTGATGCCGCCGATCACGCAGATCGGCAACTGCACGCGCGCGCGGGCCTGGGCGAGCATTTCAACGGTGGCGGCGGGTGCGCCGGGCTTGGTAGTGGAATTGAAGAAGCGGCCGAAGGCGACGTAACTGGCGCCTTCTTTGGCGGCTTGCTCGGCGAGTTCGATCTGGCTGTGGCAGGTGGCGCCGATGATCGCTTTGGAGCCGAGCAACGCCCGCGCCGCGGTCAGCGGGCCGTCGGTCTGGCCCAGGTGTACGCCGACGCCCAGGCGCGCGGCCAATTCAGCGTCATCGTTGATGATCAGCTGGGTCTTGTAGCGTGAGCACAGTTCTCGCAGCTTCTCGGCTTCACGCAGGCGGCGCGCTTCGTCGCAGCTTTTGTCGCGGTACTGCAATAAGGTCACGCCGCCGTCCAACGCCGCTTCGACGTAAGCGAGGAATTTGCCGGCCAACAATTGGCTGTCGGTAATGGCGTAAAGGCCACGTAGTTTCATCGGGCAAGTCCCTTGGTATTACGAGCAGAAATCCAGCGGCAGCCGACGCGGCACGAACTGGCCCTGGCCGAGTTGCTCCGCGTCACGCAAGGTGCGCCACGTGTAGTTAAGCGCCGATTGCACCGCGCTGACCAGGCCTTCGCCCTGCGCGAGCCGGCCGGCCAGCGCGCTGGCGAGCGTACAGCCTGAACCGTGATAGCTGCCGGGCAGGCGCTGGCAGGTAAAGGTCTGGCGCGTGCCGTCGCGGCTATACAGACGGTTGTGCACTTCGTGCTCGTCGCCGTGGCCGCCGGTGATCAGCAGATGCTTGATAAACGGCAATAGTGTGTCGGCGCATTGGTCTGCCGTGCCTTCAGGCAGCTCGGCGAGGATGCGCGCTTCAGGCAGGTTCGGCGTGGCGATCAGCGACAACGGCAACAGCCGCTCGCGCATCGCGTAACCGACTTCGTCCTTGCCCAGGCTACCGCCGCCGCCAGCGCGCAGCACCGGGTCGCACACCACCGGCAGGTGCGGGTGCGCCTGCAGTAGCTCGACCACGGTGTCGACCATCGCCGTGGAACCGAGCATGCCGAGCTTGACCGCCGCCACTTCGGAGTCGCTGAGCACGGCATTGGCTTGCGCCAATACCCACTCGCGGTCGAGCACGCGAAAATCGCTGACATTAACCGTGTTTTGCACGGTCAAGGCGGTGACGGCCGGCGCCGCGTGGCAGCCTTGGGCCAGCAGGGCTTCAATATCTGCCTGCAAGCCGGCGCCGCCACTGGGATCATGGCCGGAGAGACAGAGGACAACGGGGCGAGAACTGTAGATATTCATGGTGCGCGAGCTTACCACCAAACGCATTTTGCGTGGCCGTGTGGCGAGGGTAGAATTTCGTCCAGGCCTGCGTGCGAGCATAGCCATTTGCTAGCACGTTAAGATCGCCCTAAAACCCCTGAAAGCCTTGTGCTAGAGCCTTTCAAAAAATCATTTCAATGGTGTCTAATGGCCTTTACGGGCTATGCTAAAGTGGAATTAAACAACTTACTGTATCGCCGGTATACGTCTACTCAAAAGGAAGAGGGGCTTTTGACATAACCGGGCAGGCCACGCTGGGGCTCTATGCGCTATCTAATGATTTTACTATTGTGCGGGCTGCCGATGCTCGCCAGCGCCGTCGAGTTCAACCCAGGCACGCGAAGCCTGCCGTTGGGCCGGGTTATGCAAGTGCTCGAAGACCCGACCGACGCCCTTACCATCGCTGACGTCAGCTCCCCCGCGTACGCCGCTCAATTCAAGCCCCACGACAAAGCCACCCTGAACGCCGGCTATTCGCGTTCGGTGTTCTGGCTCAAGGTCGACCTGCATTACACCGCCACTGACCCGCGCGCCCCGCGTACCTGGTTTCTGGAACTGGCTTACCCGCCGCTGAATCACTTGGACCTGTACCAGAACGACGGCACCGGCACCTACCGGCTGACCACCCGCACCGGCAGCGCCTTGCCGTTTTCCAGCCGCGATGTGCGCCAGAGCAATTACCTGTTCAAGCTCAACTTTGTGCCCGACCAGCGCCAGACCGTTTACCTTCGGCTGCAAAGCCAAGGCTCGATCCAGGCCCCGCTGACGCTGTGGGCCGGCACCGCGTACCTGGAAGAACAACCGCTGCGCCTGTATGTGCTGGGCGCCATTTATGGCGTGCTGCTGGGGATGCTGGTCTACAACCTGTTCATCTACCTCAGCGTGCGCGACACCAGCTACCTCTATTACATCCTGTATATCGCCTCGTTCGGCCTTTACCAGTTGTCGGTGAACGGCGTGGCCGTGGAGCATTTGTGGCCGAACAACCCGTGGTGGGCGAATGCGGCGGTACCGTTTTTGATCGGCTCGGCGGCGCTGTTCGGCAGCCTGTTCGCGCGCAGCTTTTTGCACACCGCGCAGCACAGCCGCTGGCTCAACCGAATATTGCTCGCGCTGGCGGCCTGTGGCGGGGTGGTGATGGTGTTGGCGCTGCTGACCAGCTACGCCGTGGCCTTGCGCCTGGCGACTGGTTTGGCGCTGGTGTTTACCGTGACCATATTTATTGCCGCGATCAAGGCCTGGTATTGCGGCCAGCGCATGGCGCGTTATTTCATCATCGCCTGGTCGGCGTTCCTGCTCGGCGGGCTGGTCAATACGATGATGGTGTTGGGCTATTTGCCGAACATGTTCCTCACCATGTACGCCAGTCAGATCGGCTCGGCGATTGAAGTGGCGCTGCTCTCGCTGGCCCTGGCGGATCGCATCAACGGTATGCGCGAGCAGCAAGCGCAGATCTTGTTGGACGCCAGCCAGAAGCTCGAAGTGCTCAACCTGCAATTGGCCCGCAGCAACCGGCTCAAGGATGAATTCCTTGCGACCTTGACCCACGAACTGCGCACCCCGATGAACGGCGTGATCGGCTCGTTGGAATTGATGCAAACCGTGCCGCTGGATGAAGACCTCGCGCAGTACCAGCAAACCGCCGCCGGTTCTGCGCGGGACATGATGCGCATGGTCAACGGCATTCTTACCCTGACCGAACTGCAAGCCGGCCGCCTGACGGCCCAGCCGCAAGTGTTCAGCCTGCGCGGCGCACTCGACACGTTGCGCCAGCAATTCAGCGCCAGCGCCCAGAGCAAGGGGCTGGAGTTCTCCATCGACGTGGCGGATGAGTTGCCGGACCGCGTGATCGGCGATGCTGGCAAACTGATCCAGTGCCTCGACTGCCTGTTGGACAACGCCTTCAAATTTACCCACGAAGGCGCCGTGCGCGTGCGCGTGGTCGGTGTTGGGCAACGTGATGGCGAGTTGCGCCTGAGCTTTATTGTGACCGACAGCGGCATCGGCTTCGCTTACCTCGACGAGGCCACGCTGTATCAACGCTTCTTTCAGGTCGACGGCTCGATGACCCGCGAATACGGCGGCTTGGGTATCGGCCTGGCGATTTGCAGGCAACTGATCGAGCTGTTGGGCGGGCGCCTGACCCATCACTCCGAGCCGCGCAAGGGCAGCCGTTTCCAGTTGGAAATGAACGTCAGCCCGGTGCAGCCCGAGCCAACAACGCCAGCAACGGAGCCGCGCCTGCAGCGTGCACCGCAAGCCTGCACGGTGCTGTTGGTCGACGATAACAGCGTCGGCCAACTGGTGGTGCGCGGCATGTTGCTCAAGCTCGGTTACAGGGTGAAAACCGTGGACGGCGGGCCGGCCGCGTTGACGGCCTTGCAGGAGCAACACGTCGACGCGGTTTTACTCGATGTGCCTGAAGGTGGTTTCTCGTTGTGTTGTCAGATTCGTGCGCTGCCTGGCGGCGGTGAGTTGCCGGTGATTGCCTTGAGTTCGTCGCTCAATTCCTCCGAGCGTGAGCGCTGTCATGGCATCGGCATCACCGACCACTTGGCCAAACCGGTGCGTTTCGAAGCGCTACAGGCCGTGATGGAGCGCCGCGTACTGTGCCTGCCAGAGGGTGAAAGCGCCGAGTATTCGGCGCGTCTGCCACTTTTTTAAGCGCGGTGACGGTGCTTAACTGGAATTGGGCCTCATTCGGCGTGGCCCTTTTCAGGAGGCCTGTCATGAACCTGCATCAGTTTGCTGAAACCCACGACGTCACCAATCAGCCGCCGTCGCTGGACGGCATCAACCTGTACCGCATCGACGTACCGCTGCAAGCGTGGGCGCGCCGCTTTGGCGCCGGCTGGGCCGAGGCGCGCATCGACGCGTATGGCGCGTTGGCGGGCGGGCCATTGATGGCGGCCGGGTTTCTGGCAAACCAGCACAAGCCGGTGTTCAACAGCCATGACCGGTATGGCCATCGCATCGACCTGGTGGAATTTCACCCGGCGTACCACGAGCTGATGCGCACTGCGGTCGAACACGGCTTGCCTTCGCTGCCGTGGGCGCATCCGCAGCCCGGCGCGCACGTGGCCCGTGCCGCCATGACCTACCTGCACAGCCAGGCCGAAGCCGGCACCGGCTGCCCGCTGACCATGACCTTTGCCTGTGTGCCGGCGCTGCGCCTGCAACCGGACCTGGCACAGACCTGGCTGCCGAAAATTCTCAACACCGAATACGACCCGCGCAACGTCGGCATCGCGCACAAGGCTGGCGCCACCATTGGCATGGCCATGACCGAGAAACAGGGCGGCACCGATGTGCGCGCCAACACCACCCGCGCCTATCCCGTGGGCGCGGGCGGCCCCGGCCAGGCGTATGAATTGGTGGGGCACAAATGGTTTTGCTCGGCGCCGATGTGCGATGCGTTTCTCACCCTGGCGCAGACCGACAAAGGCCTGACGTGTTTCCTGCTGCCCCGGCAGCGCCCGGATGACACGCGCAACCAGTTCTACATCCAGCGCCTGAAAAACAAACTCGGCAACTGCTCCAACGCCTCCAGCGAAGTCGAGTTTCGTGGCGCCCTGGCCTGGATGATCGGCGAGGAGGGGCGTGGCGTACCGACCATTATCGAAATGGTCGCCATGACCCGCTTCGACTGCATGGTCGGCTCCAGCGCCCTGATGCGCCAGGCACTGACCCAGGCCAGCCATCATTGCGCGCATCGCTCGGTCGGCGGGCGCGTCCTCAGTCAGCATCCGCTGATGCAAAACGTATTGGCCGACCTGGCGCTGGAAAGCGAGGCGGCGCTGGCCTTGAGCCTACGCATGGGCCGCGCGCTGGACCACCTGGAGAATGAGCAGGAAGCCAAATTCGCCCGGCTGGTCACGGCGGTGGGCAAGTATTGGATCTGCAAGCGCGCACCGGCGATGATCAATGAAGCTGCCGAGTGCATGGGCGGCGCGGGGTATGTCGAAGACAGCATCCTGCCGCGCCTTTACCGTGAGGCGCCGGTGAACTCCACGTGGGAAGGGTCCGGCAATGTGCAGTGCCTCGACGTGCTGCGGGCGTTGTCGAAAGAGCCGGGTGTGCTGGAGGCGTTATTTGTTGAACTGGGTGACGGGCATGGCGACAAGCCGTTGGCGCGGCACATCGAGCAACTCAAGTCGGCGTTTATGGACACTCAGGCTATCCAGTACCGCGCGCGGCAGTTGACCGAGGACATTGCCGTGGCGTTGCAGGCCAAGCTGTTGCTGGAGGCGGGTAACGCGGCGATCAGCGACGGGTTTATCGCCAGCCGCTTGGGCGACTCATCCGGTCGGGCCTACGGCACCTTGCCGCGCGGGGTGGACGTGGAGGCAATCGTCGCCCGCTCCACACCCACCGTCTGACCCCACGCGATCAAAATGTGCGAGGGGCTTGCTCCCGATAGCGGTGAATCAGTTGATACATGATTTGACTGACCCACCGCCATCGGGAGCAAGCCCCTCCCACAATGACCTTCTCACATTATTAAGTGCATTCCACTTCCGCTGTTTCAGTGAGGCCGCGATACAGGCAAGATAAAGGCCTGCACGTCAGAACACAGGATGCTTACCGTGACCGAAGCTTTTGTTGTCGTTC
Organism: Pseudomonas kitaguniensis; assembly: GCF_049199985.1. Lineage (NCBI taxonomy): Bacteria > Pseudomonadati > Pseudomonadota > Gammaproteobacteria > Pseudomonadales > Pseudomonadaceae > Pseudomonas > Pseudomonas kitaguniensis. The sequence goes on along the minus strand of NZ_JBLZPT010000019.1, from coordinate 102,523 downwards.
AAACCGCTGAAGAAGCCGTGGACCGGCTGGCGGCTCTGCATGAGCAGGCCACCGGCGCGCTCAATCAAGCCCTCAAGCAATACCTCAAGGACCGCGTCGAACCCGACGCCGCACAACGCGCACTGTTTCGCTACCCGGAACTGCGCCTGACCTACCACTGCCACGGCGAAGTCCCACAGACCACCCGCGCGTATGCCAAGGTTCAGTTGCCAGGCACCTACAGCGTCACCGTCACCCATCCTGCAGCGTTCCGTAAGTACCTGCTGGAGCAACTGGTGCCGTTGATGCACGACTTCACCGTGACGGTAGAAGTGGGCGTCAGCCAACAGAACATTCCATACCCGTATGTGGTGGAGCAGGGCGACGAACTCGCAGGCTCCGGCGTGACTGCTGCGACGCTGGCGCGGGTGTTCCCCAGCACAGACCTGTCGGCGGCCACCGATGGCATTGCCGATGGCCTGTATGACTGGGAAAACACCGACCCGCTGCCGCTCGCGCTGTTCGACGCCGCCCGTGTGGACTTTTCCCTGCGTCGCCTGGTGCACTACACCGGCAGCGACTGGCGGCATGTGCAGCCGTGGATTTTGCTGACCAACTACCACCGTTATGTTGACCAGTTCATCGTGCATGGCCTGGAGCAACTGCGCAGCGACCCGCGTTTTATTCGCATGGTGTTGCCGGGCAACGTGATCATCGACAAGAGCATGGACCACGGCGAAGCCTCGGCGATTGCCGCAGGCGTGGTGTGGCACCGTTATCAGATGCCGGCTTATCACCTGCAGGCCTCTGACGGCCACGGCGTGACCCTGGTGAACATTGGCGTCGGCCCGTCCAACGCGAAGAACATCACCGACCACTTGGCCGTGCTGCGCCCGCATTGCTGGCTGATGATTGGCCACTGCGGCGGCTTGCGCCAATCGCAAACCATTGGCGACTACGTATTGGCCCACGCCTACATGCGCCGCGACGGGATTCTCGACCGCGTGGTGCCGCCGAACATCCCGATACCCGCGCTGGCCGAAGTGCAGATGGCCTTGCAACAGGCGGCTGCCAACGTGACCGGCGAAAAAGGCGAGGAGCTGAAAAAACGCCTGCGCACCGGTACGGTATTGACCTACGACGACCGTAACTGGGAACTGCGTTGGGCGCAGGAACGGCCGTTGATCAACCTGTCCCGCGCGGTGGCGGTGGACATGGAAAGCGGCACCATCGCGGCGCAAGGCTACCGTTTGCGCGTGCCGTACGGCACCTTGTTGTGCGTGTCGGACAAACCGCTGCACAGCGAGATCAAGCTGCCGGGTTCGGCCAACGCGTTCTATGAGCGTGCGGTCAGCCAGCACTTGAAAATCGGCATCGAGGCGGTGGACCTGTTGCGCACCGAACTCAACTCGCTGCACTCGCGCAAACTGCGCAGCTTCGACGAACCGCCGTTCCGCTAAGCGGTTGGGATGGTCATTTAGCGGTCAGGCCACTAGCATTGTCGGTCCTGACCGTTAGATGTTCCTTTGCCATGTCCCGTCCCACCCGTCCCGATTCGCGCCGCCCTGGCGTGAAACCTGCGAATGCTGCACCGCGCCGTGTCGCCAAGGCGCCTCCGGCCGAGCCGAAATTGGTGCTGTTCAATAAACCGTTCGACGTGCTGACCCAGTTCAGCGACGAAGGCGGGCGCGCGACCCTCAAAGATTTTATCGACATGCCCGGTATCTACCCGGCAGGCCGCCTGGACCGCGACAGCGAAGGTTTGCTGCTGCTGACCAACGATGGCCAGTTGCAGGCGCGGATTGCCGACCCCAAGCACAAACTGGCGAAAACCTACTGGGTGCAAGTCGAAGGCGAACCCAGCGAAGCGCAGTTGCAACGCTTGCGTGACGGTGTAGAGCTGAATGACGGCATGACCTTGCCCGCCGAAGCGCGGCAGTTGGACGAGCCCGAACTGTGGCCACGCAACCCACCCGTGCGCTTTCGCAAAAGCGTGCCGACGCACTGGCTGGAACTGGTGATTCGTGAAGGGCGTAACCGCCAGGTACGGCGTATGACGGCGGCGGTGGGCTTGCCGACGTTGCGCTTGGTGCGCGTGCGAATTGGCGAGTGGTCTATCGATGGCCTGGACCAGGGCCAGTGGAAGGAAGTGCCGGCGCGGCTATAGGGCGCCGGACTCGATCAGGCCGATCACCACGCTCTTGATCACGAACGCCGCCACGCCCAGCCCCAGCACAAAAAACAGGATGAACGAGCCAAAGCGCCCGGCCCTGGATTTTTTTGCCAGGTCCCACACGATAAAGCCCATGAAGATGATCAGGATGGAGACCAGAATGGTCATCATCCATTCTTCAAACACGGCGGGATCGATGGCGTCCATGGGCTGTTTTTTTCCGACAGGGCAAGCGGCAAGTATAAAGCAGCGTCAAAGGCACACTATTGATCTGGATTGAAGTGCAATCCAAATGTGGGAGCTGGCTTGCCTGCTCCCACAAGGGATCGCCAGTGTGGTTGAGGTCAGGTGCGCAGGTGTGTCAACGGCAGTTCGGTGCTGTTGAGCACTTGGTTGAGCACAAAGCTCGACCTTACGCTGGTCACACCTTCAATCCGCGTCAAATGCCCCAGCAGCAATTTCTGGTAATGGTCCATGTCCGGCACCACCACTTTCAATTGATAGTCCGCGTCCATCCCAGTGACCAAACTGCATTCCAGCACTTGCGGCAGGGTGCGGATCGCCGCTTCGAAATTCTCGAAACGCTCAGGCGTATGACGGTCCATGCCGATCAGCACATAGGCTGTAAGGCTCAGGCCCAGCATCTTGCGGTCGAGCAGGGCGACCTGACGCGCAATATAACCGTCGTCTTCCAACTGCTTGACCCGGCGCGAGCAGGGCGAAGGCGACAAGCCGATGCGTTCGGCCAACTCCTGGTTGGAGATCCTCGCATCACGCTGCAATTCCGCCAAAATACTCAGGTCGTATCGGTCAAGCTTGCTCATTGGGTTGGCCTTTGTCGTAACTATTGCGGCGAATTATCCATGAAGGGTTAAAAATTGCGCAAGCACTGTTTATTAACGCAATCTTCGCAATCATCTGTCGGGCGCTCGCGGGTATCTTTATTAACAGAATCACCGCCTGGACAAACAGTCCACTGCAGCTCGCCCAATCAGGCCCGCTGCGGCCGCCGCCCAAGCAGGGTTGGCCGGCCTCCAGGCTGCACACTGTTCACAAGACGGCGTGAGGTGAGCCAACGTCAAAAGCGTTGAGCAAGGACGAAATTCTCAAGGGGTGGCCGACGGGTCGCCCCTTTTTCTTTGGCTTAAGAAAAACTTCTCGCGACTGATAACCTGTCAAAGAACCTGATCAGGCTTTTCCAGTCTCATATTCTGAGGCCGGACACGCTGGGCCCTAATCCGCAGTGAGGAATAGCATGAAGCGCATCTGGCGTTTGGCAGGTGTAGGTGTGCTGATGGTCGCCATCAGCACGCAAGTGATGGCCGACGACCCGCGCTCCGAAGGCGGTGGTCAGCATGAAAGAGGGCCGGAAGGCCCGCGGCAAGGTAACGAGCAGCCGCGCCCGCAAAATAACCAGCCGCGCCCGCAGAACAATCAAGCGCGCCCGGAAAACACTGCGCCGCGCCCGCAGAACGAGCATTTTGAGCGTGCCGAGCAACAGCAACACGGTGGCGGGCAGTGGCAAGTTCGCCCGCAAGTTGCCGAGCAGCCTCGGCCTGCGCCGCAACCGGCGAATAACCTACCGATACAGGGCCGCCCAGACACGGTTCGGCAAACTCAGGAACCGCGCCAGGGTTATTATCAAGACATCCCGCGCCGTAATGATGGCAACCCACATTGGCAGGCCGGTAATGGCCCCGGCCCGCACCCGAATGACAACCGTTGGCCAGGCCGCCCTGATGGGCATGGCAATGGTTGGGGCGCAGGCCCGCAATATCGCCCTGGCTACACCGTCGACCGCTTCCCCGACCGCCATTACCGCGTGCCCTACCGTGGCCAGGATTACTTCTTCTCGGGCGGTTACTGGTATCGCCCGCAAGGCCCGCGGTATGTGGTGGTAACGCCGCCGTACGGCATCCGCGTGCAATACCTGCCGGACTACGCCCGTGAAGTGTGGGTGGGCAGTTCGCTGTTCTTCCTCGCGGCCGGTTCCTACTACACCTACGAAAGCAGCTCGCAGCAGTACGTGGTGGTGCAGCCGCCGACGCAAGTGCCGGCGCCGCAACCCGCGCCGCAAGGCAACGGCTATAACGTGACGGCCTACCCTGCCAACGGCCAGTCACCGGCCCAAGTGCAGCAGGATGGCTATGATTGCTATCGCTGGGCGGTGCAGCAAAGCGGCTTCGATCCGCAGGCCGTGACCTATGCACCGGACCCAGCGGTGGTGCAAACCTACCGTCAGGCCCAGGGCAACTGCCTGACCAGTCGCGGGTACCAAGTGCAGTAAGCAGGGGCAAGCTTCAAGCTGCAAGCTGCAAGCTGCAAGCTGCAAGCTTCAAGCTTCAAGCTCACCGCGCACGGCTTGAGCTTGTGGCTTGTGGCTTGTAGCTTGCCGCTTGCCGCTTGCCGCTCAAAGGCTGCCGCTAATCGGCAGGGTCGGCGTGCACCAGCACTTCGGCGCGCGGGTAGGCTTGGTGAATCGCATCGGCGGCTTGGTCGCTGATGCCGTGGGCGACTGACAGCGTCAACTCCCCCGGCAGTTCCAGGTGCAACTGCACAAACCAATGGCTGCCGGAGATACGTGTGCGCAAATCATGCGCACCCAATACACCCGGCACCCCACGCGCCAACTCCAGCATATGCTGGCTGACATCCGGCGGCAGTTCCTCATCCATCAGCACCGCGAAGCTTTCGCGGGCGATCTGCACCGCGCTCCACAAGATGTAGGCGGCAATCCCCAAGCCGAACCACGCATCCACCTGATTGAAGCCAAAACCCGCCAACACCAACGCCACCAGAATGCTGCCGTTAAGCATCAAGTCCGAGCGGTAGTGCAGCGAGTCCGCGCGCACCGCGTTAGAGCCGGTTTCGCGGATCACCCGGTGTTGCAGCATCAGCAACGCAACCGTCAGCACCAGTGAAAACACGATCACGCCGATGCTCAGCCATGGCGCGCCCACCGGCTCCGGGTGCTGCAAGCGCTGATACGCCTGGAACGCGATCAGCACCGCACTGCCGCCGATAAACAGCGCCTGCGCCATGCCCGACAGCGATTCCGCCTTGCCATGCCCATACCGATGATCGTCATCGGCTGGGCGCAGCGCGTAATGCACCGCGAGCAAATTCAGCAGCGACGTTACGCCGTCGAGCAGTGAATCGGTCAAGCCTGCGAGCATGCTCACCGAGCCGCTGAGCCACCACGCGATAGCCTTGGTGATGATCAACGCACAGGCCACGCCGACCGACGCGCGGGTGGCCAGGCGTAAAAGCCTGGCGTGTTCGGGACTGGTGGTCATGGGCGGTCCTTAGGCAGCAGGTTGCAGGCCCAGGGAAGCAAGTTGTTGCACGCTGCCCTTGAACTGAATCATACGAGGGTCGTCCAGCGGCAGGGTGCGGCCGGTTTCCTTCTGGATGATGCTTTGCAGCTTGGCGTTATCGACCTTGCCGTCGGCGCCGATGGCTTCGTGGAGTTTTTCAGGGGCGACTTGGGCGGTTTTGCCCGGCTCGAAATAGATAGCGCCGGTGGCGAAGTCGACGCCGAACGCGATCAGCCCCGGGATCACATAGAACAGCAGGCCCACGGCATCGAGCACGGCAATCGCCGGGTCGATCTTGCCGTCGATTTGGCCACGGCGGTCCGGGTAGAAAATCGAACCGCAGGCCGTCAGTTGGCTCAGCAGGGTAACGGCGAGAACACCGCCGATGACACGGGAAGCGATACGCATGGAAGTTCTCCTGAAAGGGTGACTATAAGCTGCGAGTCTACAAGACGCCGATGTTCAAATGTGCAAGCAAACCTGTATGGGAGATGGGCTTGTGTGGGAGCGGGCTTGCTCGCGATAGCGGTGTATCAGCCAACACGTGTAGTGAATGACACGCCGCCATCGCGAGCAAGCCCACACACACAGTTGACGAGGTTCACAGTTCAAGCCTGTCGTGTTTTTGAGACCACCACCGGCGTCCGGCAGTTCGCCGTTATACTCGCGGCTCTGCTTTGGAGCCAGTATGAATTTGTTGCCCATCGATGATGTTTTACCCGCCCTGCGTGACGCCTTGGCGAATCGCCATGAAGCCGTGCTCGAAGCGCCGCCCGGCGCCGGTAAAACCACCCGCGTGCCGTTGGCATTGTTGAACGAGCCCTGGCTGGCCGGGCAAACCATCCTGATGCTCGAACCCCGGCGCCTCGCCGCGCGTGCCGCTGCCGAACGCCTGGCCAGTGAGCTGGGTGAAAAGGTTGGCGAAACCGTGGGCTATCGCATCCGCCTCGACAGCAAAGTCGGCCCCAACACGCGCATTGAAGTGGTCACTGAAGGCATCCTCACTCGCCGCCTGCAGGATGACCCGGCGCTGGAGGGCGTGGGCTTGCTGATTTTTGACGAGTTCCACGTTTTGCCATTTACACCAAAATAACCTCAAATCTTGTCAAAATTTGAGGCTTGTTCATCCCCTCTATCATCCAAATGCCTACCTAAGTCCCAGAGCCCGCTTCTCTTTTTTGTGAATCCGTCTCCAGAAATAGCAGCGCCTTCCATGGGGAGTGGAGAGACGCGATCAACAATTCGCACCTCCTACCAAGCCCGTGCCCCCACCTCAGATACCCAGACCACCGGTAACAGGTGAAATAGACTTATCTCCGAGCTGTATAAGCTTGAACTCGACGTTCGAAGTTGCCTCTTTGTAGGTCGCTTCGCTGTCATCAAAAGAGGCCGCTACGATGCTCTGCAGCCCCGTTTCCGATGAAAGCAATTGGAACAGCGCCCGCTGGCTTTTGGTGGCCATAGAATGCTGCCCTGGCTCGTCGAGCAGGAGTATCCCTAAGTGATTGCCGTTGACCGTTGGATGAGCGGACGTCTGATAGATGGATAGCAAATAGCTCCAGATGAGTCGCACAAAATCACTAGCGCTGGACTCCCGAGCGATATTGCCTTTCCCTTTGGGGCTGTCATCACTTCGGGCGACTGTCGAGGTAGTTGATGCTGCAGATGCAGGCGACTCCACACTCCTTTCATTGATCTCTCTGAGCTCAATCTTGGCCAAGTACGGTAGTAGATTCTCTTTATTGAATTCGATGTCCTCAATCGCCGCGCTGTGGTAATCGAAGGCACTGATATTGGCGCGAAACATCTTTTCGAACAGCCGATACTTGGCGAAGTCGGCGTCCGAGTAATGGGTGCGAGGCATCTGTGCCCGGCTTTTCTGGTTGTTGTGGAAACGGTTTGCTAGCTGTGCGAAGGCGTCCAGAGTCTGATCGGAGTACGCTTCGAATTTAGAAAGCTCTTCGAGTTCCATCTCAATCTGCAATTGCAGTCTGATGCCTGATTTAGATACGGAAGAGTTGGAGGTCAGATCTGACCGCAAAGCTCTCAGTGCAGACTTGTTGGCAGCAATGTTTTTAGCCAACTGATCTCTAAGTGCTTCCGCTTCCTTAATCGACTGATCGATACCGCCTCGCTCGCGCTCGAGCATTCTGAGTTGGGCGCTCAGATAGTCAATATTGGTGCCGATGTCCATGTGAGGTGTGCTCTCATGCAGATCCACAAGAGAGTGTCCGATGGCTTGATGGCATGCAGGGCAAGAGTTTTCTGCGGTGGACAAATTGAGCGAAGCGCCGAATTTTATGAGCTTCTGCGCGGCCTGGTTTTTAGTCAGTTCGTCTCGAGCTTGCTTAGTATTTAGCCTATTACTGGTAGTGTTCACACGCAGCAATGCAAGGTTGCCTAAGCATGTCTCGTAAGCGACTGTGAGGCGTTCGAGTTCGCCGGTGTGTTTTTCTATCGATTGTGTTAACTCCTGGGTTGGAGCTTCACCCTGTTGAGTCAACCTCAGGCCGATGATTTCATGTTCGCTGATCTTGCGTGCTCGATACTCCGATATGCTTTCAGTCACGCCTTCCGTAGTTTTGTAGAAGTCAACAAGTTCGGCCTTAAAGTCGGGAGTCGGGTTCTTTGAAATGTTGGAGAATTGCAAGCCTTGCTTTAGTGCTTCAGTAACAAGTGTGCGATAAGAAATTTGCCACTCTTCGTGAATTGACTTCGCTTCCTGATCTAGGACGTCACGCTTTGCATCAGTTTCAAAAACATCAGTGCCAACGAGGAAATCGACTATCTTAATCCGTGCATCCCTTATCCCGAAATAAGGTAGGTTGGCAATGTAATCAGTCCACCCACGTTTTTGCTCAACCATCATTGCAGCAAAAACGTATTGCAAATAAAGTTTTTCAGGTTTGCCATTGGTTTTTGGTACCAATGGCAGCGTCAAACCTAGAAACTTTTCAAAGTAGGTGTAGAAACCTTCTTCAATTTTTGCGCTGCCACCGTCGTGAAGAAACTTATAGAGTGTGGGAGCGGTCTCAATTTCGGTTAAGCCTGAGCATTCCTGTATTTGTATAAGTTTTGTACTGAGCCCTTCCTCTTTGACGCTTCTAGTGGCGGTAATTGTTTTGCCCTTGTTCTCAATTTCGATTGTTACTTTGGATGAGCGAATAGCGTGCTTAATGTTTTCATGTTCAAGGTGGTCTTTGAGAGCGTAAGTCAGGGCATTTTCATTCTGGGCGCCTAGTAACTCTTCCATGCCGATAGCATACATGATGGCATGTACAATTGTACTTTTGCCGGCAGAATTACGACCTCTGATAATGTTTAGGTTGCGATTAAAAATAGTGAAGAATCCAAACGGGCCACTGCTTGTTTGAATGTCAATCTTGATAGCCTTGATGTACATGATTATTCCCATCCCTTGGATACGGAATCTACCATGTCTTCCGTAATTTTTTTTCCGATTGAATTTAGGGCAGCTCTCTCCTCGCTGAGTACACTTTCGTCAGCAAGTATCAAGTTTACGTAGGCTTTTCCTTTGGGGCTAAGCTCAAAGCCGTTCGTTGTCGGTGTTATCAGGTGCTCTTTGAACGCGAGGTTTAAAGCAATCGCCATGGCTGGATCAAAACCCCAAATGGGGAGATGTAGTTGGCGTTGTTCGGCACCTATTACAAGACCTTTTATTCGCTCAGGAGTTTTCAGGGCCCAGTTTAAAAGGTGGATTTTAGGAAGGCTGCCTTTTGCACCACGGCACGATAGATGAAGAATAAGAAGTGCCTGCGAAATTTTGTATAGTGGGCGGAGTTCCGAAAGAACTGGGATAGGCCGCCTTGTGAATTTAAGCTGAGCCATAGTTTACTCATTGAAGTCCAGTTCACAGATCGCAAGCCAACGAGCAATGGTTCTTCGCACCACCTCGCTTGCTGTAGACTTGTCAATGTTGAGGTTGCGGTCGGTAACCAAGAAATCCATCAGTCTGTTTTTTACCAGTTCTGTTAGCTGCTCAGGTGTTGCATCTGACGTGAGTCCCCATTCTTGAACCTCCAACTCGAAGGCATTTACGATACGAGCGACGTTTACATAAGTCTGAGGAGATCGGTCGTATAATGACTGAAAGTAAGTATCATGATCTAGAAAGGATTTTGTCGTGAGTGCTACTAGGCTTTCCACCTGCCTGGCAGGTTTTCCAGGCATTCTTAAACTACATTTTCTGAACAGGTTTTCATCAAATGGCTCAAGGGATGTGTTCACTTTAGGCAATGATTCTGTAGGCGAGCCCAGACATGGGGGTAAGCCTGCTGATATTCTCAGTGTGTTAAATTCCTGCACGTAAAATTCATGATCGTGCAGTAGGATGGTGAAGTTTTTATCTAAGTGCGGTAGATCCCACGCCCTTACTTCTAATTGTTTGGTCTGAGCATAAGATAGCAGCTTGTTTCTGTTAATTTCAGGTGTAACGAAACACCAAGTTGAAATTTTGGTCTCACCGAGAATTTTCTGTAGTTCTACTGTGTTTTTCTTTAACTTGCCAAGGTCTTTATTGATTTTATCTCTCTGGTTTTCATATAGCTCATCCTGATGGTACTGCTTTTCAGGGCAGTAACATTGAAAGGCATAACCAGTGCGCTTCGTAAAGCCTTCGATGCCATAATCACCTGGGGACGCGGGAACTTGCTGATACCCATCTGCTCCATGCTTGAATTTGAACACGAGCTGACATTCTGCTTCCCAAGTTATCCCTGTATACTTACCGAGTGGTGTAGTAATCAATGCATGCCTGCCTTTATAAAACTCATCAGGAGGCGATGCGTATCGTTATCCTCCGAAGTATCCTGATACGAGAGCATCAGTCGCCTGCTTTCAGTCAGTAGTCTGGATCCAATTTGAAGTTAGCAAAAGGCCATTAGCAGGTCTAGCTGGAACTCGCATATTTTCCAAACTGATATTCTATGCCTGTGTTTATGTACAGCTTTTCGCGGGACGAAGTCATAACAATTGCCGTTTCGCGAATTTTTTGGCTTTGGGCGGATTGGCACCGCAGGTCAGGTAAGGGAGGGAGAGTTAGAGGTTTATCCACCCATCATGTCAGCACACCTACCTGATGCATTCACCGGCGAAAGTTATGATGATCACTGGCACCCCATGCTTCGCACTCACTGACCACCTTATACTGGCATCCTACAGTCCGGAGTAAGCATGAGTACGTTGCCAATCGAAGCCGCCTTGCCGGCCCTTCTCAACGCGTTGAGTGATCGAGATGAGGTGGTTCTTCAAGCGCCCCCTGGCGCGGGTAAAACTACCAAAGTGCCGCTTGCTCTTCTTGGCGAGTCATGGCTGGAAGGTCAGACCATTGTCATGCTTGAACCTCGACGACTCGCGGCACGAGCTGCTGCTGAGCGAATGGCGGCTGAGCTTGGTGAGCGGGTGGGCGAAACTGTGGGTTACCGTATTCGGCTTGAGAGCAAGGTAGGGCCGAAAACTCGTATTGAGGTCGTGACCGAAGGGATTCTTGCCCGCAGGCTGCAGCAGGATCCGTCACTTGAAGGCGTGGGCCTAGTCATCTTCGACGAATTCCATCTTCGTAATCTTGATGCAGATTTGGCCTTGGCGCTGACGCTTAATGGGCGAGAGATGCTACGAGACGATGTCTCTCTCAAAGTGTTGCTGATGTCCGCAACGCTCGAAGGTGAGCGGCTCTCTCGATTGCTCTACGATGCCCCCATTGTCACCAGTGAAGGCCGTATGTTCCCGGTCACGACGATCTGGGGAGCTCCGTATCAAGCGAGTGATTATCTTGATCAGCGTGTGGTTCAGACGTGCTTGGATGCCCTAGAAGACCAAGGTGGAAGTCTCTTGGTATTTCTACCTGGGCAGGCCGAAATACGACGAGTACATCAGTCTCTGAAAGATCGCTTGGGAGATCGAGAAGACGTACTGATTTGCCCTTTGCATGGAGAGCTCGAGCTAGGCGCGCAACGAGCTGCGATTGACCCGCCTCCTGCAGGGAAGCGAAAGGTTGTGCTGGCCACCAACATTGCTGAAACCAGCGTAACTATCGAAGGTGTCCGAGTAGTAATCGACTCGGGACTCGAGCGCGTACCTAGGTTCGATCCCCGTAGCGGCATGACCAGATTGGACACGCAACGGATATCGAAAGCGAGCGCGACTCAACGAGCGGGACGTGCGGGTCGTCTCGAGCCTGGTGTTTGTTATCGACTGTGGTCAGAGACCCAGCATGATCAACTTCCAGGCTACGGTACTCCTGAGGTACAGCAGGCCGACCTTGCTGGATTAGCTCTGCAACTGTTCAGATGGGGGGTAAAGCCCACTGATCTGAAATGGTTGGATGTTCCACCTGCGGCTGCCTATTCCCAAGCCTGCGACCTTCTAGTTCGATTGGGGGCTCTGGGTCATGATTGGAAGCTCAGGAAGCATGGGCAAGATATGGCGGAACTGCCTGCGCATCCGCGCATAGCCCACCTGCTTCTGCGAGGTCATGCTCTCGGCCTTGGACATCTTGCATGTGATATCGCCGCTTTGCTGGGGGAGCGTGATATCCAGCGTGGCGCCGGAGCGGATATCCACAGTCGCCTTGCAATCGTCTCTGGAGAGCAGCGTGCCGAGCGTTCCGAGCAAGGCGGTGCGCAACGTGCTAGAAAGCTTGCCAAGCAATACCGTTCTTATCTGCGCGGCCCCATTGCCGACCCGGTGGCTGATCCTGAGCACCCACGGTGGGTGGGAGCTCTATTAGCCCTGGCATACCCCGACCGTGTCGCTCAACAACGTCGCGCTGGTGGCGCTGAGTACCGTCTGGCCAATGGCCGTGCAGCCATGTTTACCGAAAGTGATGTGCTGATGAAGCATTCATGGTTGGTGATCGCTGATCTAGGTAGTCGCCAAGGCCAACGTGAAGAGCGTATTTATTTGGCGGCGGACTTCGATGAGGAGCTGTTCAACTCCGTTCTGAAAGAACAAGTCCGTCAGGTGGATGAGCTGGACTGGGATGAGCGCGAAGGAGTGCTTCGAGCGGAGCGGCAGTTGAAGGTCGGAGAGTTGATACTTTCCTCTGCGCCTCTGGCAAATCTTAGTGAAGAGGCTCGCGTCCAAGCGTTGATCAGTTACATCCGTCGCAAGGGAATTGAACTCTTACCTTGGACTCCAGAGTTACGCCAGTGGCAAGCGCGTGTAGCGCTTCTGCGGGATCTGGATTTGGAGAAGGGGAGCACAAGTGATTGGCCAGATCTTCGTGACCAGGTGCTTCTGGATTCTCTAGGGGAGTGGCTCGCCCCCTACATCGCGAAGGTAACTAGGCTAAGCCACTTTGGGCAGATCGACCTGCCATCAATTCTGCGCACCCTTTTGCCGTGGCCGTTGCCGCAGCAACTCGAGGCACAGGCACCTCAGACGATTGGTGTGCCTTCTGGATCTAACATTCGAATCGACTACAGCGAACGGCCTCCCATATTGGCTGTGAGACTCCAGGAGTTGTTTGGCCTTGCAGACACACCGCGAATTGCCAACGGGCGACAGGTACTCAAGCTCCATTTGTTATCGCCAGCGCGACGTCCTGTGCAAGTCACCCAGGACTTAGCAAACTTCTGGAAGTCGACGTATGACGAAGTTAAGAAAGACCTCAAAGGTAGATACCCCAAGCATTTTTGGCCTGATGACCCCTTGATTGCGGAAGCCACCGCTAGGGCTAAGCCGCGAGGTACCTAGATAGCCGATGGGTGCGCCGAGCCTGATGGCTCAAGCCTAGGTGGAGGTTGATTAATCGTGACAACCTCAGCATCACGGCCTCGCTCATGCAGCGTTCAATTTCTTGGGATAGATCATTACGTGGTCAGCTTCCACAAACGATTTACGGTCGACTGTGGAATTCCGAGTTTCTCCGATGCTTGCTTCCGGCTCATACCCTCTGTCTTGCATTCGAGCACAGCGTCGATCTTCGCTTTTGAGCTGCGCTTACCTGCGGGGTGGGTGATCAGTTGCCCATCTTGAAACTCCGCATGCATACCATCAGCGATACCCGGTTCCAGTCGTGTGAGCTCGCTATCCAAATCTGCAAGTAAAGCGGATTTTGACTGGCCATTTTGGAATTTGGTGGCAAGCCCGATCAACGCTATGGGAGTAGTGCCGAGTGCGAGCGTAAGGCTCTCGAGCATCTCAAGGGAAATGCCGGTCTTGCCGTGCTCAAGATTATGAATGTGCTTAGCATCGGCGACGTTGTGAAGGTCTTCCTGTGAAAGACCCTGAGAAACTCTGAGTAGGCGAAGGGCGGCTGCCAGAGGCTCTCGTAGCGACATTGACTAATCCCCAAAGACGAGGATATAGCCACATCGAGAAAAACCATTCCATGGACTATAGTGCGTATAATGGTTTATGCTCGTCATCCGTTGTCTTGTAGTTGCTCAACAGCAGTGAGACGGAGATTACGTGCCCGTCCAACCCGAATCGTGCTCGACAGCAACATATACGGTTTATTGCTATGTAGGTTGACTCAGGATCGAGCCAAGCACACGCCGATGATAGCGATGGCCCCGGTGCGCTGGGGGCCAAGCCGGTGTCATGGCTGACAACTGAACTGATAGTGGCTTGATTAAGGAATTCTTGTGCCTAGGTTTTTTTATTCAGATTGCGTGATTACTAACATTGCCAAAATCACCTCTGCTAAGACTGTGTACTCAGCAACGATTAACGATCGCCAAGCCAGTCGATTGGTGATGGACGAAAAAACCTATGAATTCCTAGCAGGTGTAGGTACGGGATCTACAAATCGCGTTTGGTTCCTGGCCGTAGGTTTGCGGAAAGCGTTGGTAATTGTTTGTATTGAAAACTCTGCCGGTGAGCGGCACTCAATGCGTAATACGCTATTTCAAAAAATCTATAGCTTAACTATCCGTCCACTCTGCTTTGGGTTTTTGGCCTGGTTCGCATCGTGGATTTTACTTTTTATCCCGCTGCTCATCATGCATAACGGAAACGTGCGCGAAGCAGGGCCTGCCATGGAGACACTATCTATCCAAGTAGGAGTCGCCGCAGCGGTAGCTTTTTGTGCGCTTTCACTCACGGTTTTCTTGAGACTAGGAAATTTTGATAGCTGGAGTCGAGGAGATTTACAGTGTTATACCTCAGCAAAGCAGCGTGCCTTTGGCTCCTGATTACCCGATGAAAAACGGCGTCTGCGAACGTATAACCTTTGGCGAAAGTTCATTGCGGATGCACGGCAAGTTTAAGCGCATCGAAGTGCATCTTAATAAGGTCTTGCGAATGCGCGTACGAAGAGCGAGTAACTAAAATGTTTATCTCTGACGAGTCCTGCTCGCTGGGCTTCCCCGGGCTATTTGGGAGTGGCCAAGCCGCATGGCGAATGGTCGAACGTGAATCGCTCGACCCCTGGTATCACGTCACCATTCGCTTAATTGCAGGTAAAGAGTCCCGCACTAAAAAGCTGATGCCAACCGATGCCTCCTCACTGTCCGACCTGCTTGCTCTGCAGAGTCCCACCTGGTTGGTTGGAGAGGTTCAGGTGGTAACGGCACCGAGCCTTAATGGGAGCCCGTCAGAGCGTATGGACAAGCTTGTGCGCCTGATCATCGGTTACGACATGAGAGGTGAGTGCGTCATGCTTCATCAAGTCGAGGGCGGAAAGATCTACAGTTCGTTTGATGGCCTGACTGATGCCGCATTGCTCAGAGACTCTCGGATAATCTATGAGGCGACTGATACCCAGTCACATGATCAGGAATGCGTGGGTCACTGAGGAAAAGGTCGTTCCGATGAAGCTTCAAATCTATTCAGATCTGCACCTCGAATTCGCTCGGTTCGAGCCCGCCCCGCGCGATGCGGACGTGGTCATTCTCGCCGGCGACATTGGTATCAAATCACGTGGAGTGAAATGGGCTAACGAAGTCTTCGACTGCCCGGTGATCTATGTCTGCGGAAATCATGAGTACTACGGCGGCCACATTGATAACACGCTTAGAAAAATGAAGGACGCGGCAGCGCCAAATGTCCACGTCCTTGAAAACGAAGTCTTGATCCTGAATCAAACTAGGTTTCTGGTCACTACAGCGTGGACAGATTACGCCTCGACTGGAGACGTTACTGCCGCGAAACGAGTCGCCTGGGATTGTATGAACGACTTCACCGTCATCAGAACAGATGAGAGATACCGGCGCCTCCGTCCCGATGACGTGATCGCTAAATCCAAAGCAGCATATGCCTGGCTCACACAGGAGCTGGACAAGCTGTTCGATGGCAAAACCGTCGTAGTTACGCACCATGCGCCGATGTTGGATCACGTCGGTGATGATCTTCCCGCGCACTTGATCGCTGCTTATGCCAATGACTGGCCGGAGCTCGTGGGCAAGTCCGATCTGTGGGTCTACGGGCACACCCACATAGCAGCCAGATTTACCCAAAGTGGGTGCCGCGTGGTCTCCAACCCAAGAGGTTATCCAGGGCAGAGCACTGGCTTTGATCCTGATTTGTTGATTGATCTTTGATTGCTTTGATAGGTCAGTGGCCACGCTCGCTTTACTGCCCGCGCTCAACGAGAAGGAGTTTTTCGATGGTGACTTTAGATGAAATCTCGCAACTTTTTTACGGCGGCGGGGAAGAGGTTGCTGGTTGGGAAGGCTCACAAGAAGACCTAATCTCTTTGGCAGCAAAGACGTTCCCCGGCAAAGCGTTCTGTGTAGTTAAACAGTGGATTTTTATCGACCTAACGGTTAATCCCGTTGAGAGAGAAAAGGTCATTGGGCTAGGTCTACTGCCCGCGACTTTGTTCGCGCATGAAGTCGTTTTTGATAGTCGAAATCGGTTTCAGCCCGGCATGTGGGTACGCAGCAATTTCGGAAAATCCTTCGCTGAAGGCTGCATGTTTGAAACCAAAGGTACGGTCTATCTCCTCCTCGGGCCAGGACTGAGGAAAGAGGCCAGCATTGGTACTGCTTTTTCGATGAAAGCAGGGTGAGCGAAGCTCGCAGACAATTTAGACAGAATCGTTTTGGAGCTTGGGTTGATGCCTGAAGTAACTGAGTTGGAGTTCCACAGTAAAGATTTAAGCGACTTTCAGATGAGTCGTTTGGTGCGAGCAAGCCTTCGAAAATACACGGTGCCAGTCACTGCTTTCATTAGCGACGCTCTCATCGCGGATGACACATGCCTGGGCGTTTCCTTCGACCACTCTGAGCGTGACGATACGCACCATAGGGCGGATGGTTCTATTCTACGGACAGGTAAAATTCAGGCAGCGAGGAAAGAAGGGCGGTTTTGGCTGCTCGAAACCCAAGACGGTAACTACGTCATTGTTAGCTTCAGGCGAGACCTCGGCAGAGCAAGCTTTCTCAAGCTACTCGATTCCGCCGACCGCCTTTGAAGCGATGGTGAGAAAATACCTTTTTACTAGAGGTACGGTTCGGCATAAACCTCGGTTCAGTAGCCGTACTCGTTCAGCAGTTTTTGCAAAAACTCACGCCGGCGTTGGACGATGCTCAAAATGAGAAAGTCGCGGTCGGTGTCTCTCGTCGACAAATGCCCAGCGTCTACAAGACCGTGGATGTAGCCCTCGGCTTTGCCCCTTGCTCCGAGCAACGTATCGATGGAAGTGCTTTTGTAGATGTCTTCAGCGATGAGCTGCCACCGCTGTTTCTGCCGGTGACCAAAAGGGTCGTCGGAAAATTTCGGTGCGTTGATCAAGGTATTGAAATCGGCACGTGCGTTTGGTGTGTTCAAAGCGAATTCTCACAACAGTTACGTCTCTGTCTAACCTACCATGCGTACGCCTAACCGCCTGCTGTTGGCTGGCTTTTGTAGGCGCTGGCGCGAAGGGACGATTTCAATGATGGTGCGCTCTAACGGTGGCTTAGAACATTGCGGAGCCTACAGGCAGTGCTATTCAGCGAGTACATTCTTAGCCTGGAGTTCGATATGGGATACCTCAGCCTAGAGGACATCTACGCCGATGACGTAGAAAAATATGGCCATATGCGGGTGGGAATGACCGACCTCTATGTAAAAGACAATCACGCCATTTATGGTGTGGTTACGCGTGGCGAATACCGCGAGCTGACCAGTAGGTTACTGCGTGACGAGGCGGTGCAAATAATCATCAGCGCTAGGCTTGCCGCGTTGCCTGAGGAGTTTGATCCGTGGACCAGGCGCATCGAACGTAATCGCGACTTACGGGCTAGGTATGGGGACAAATTCGATCCCTGGAAAGACGACTGACAGCTCCCTGCGTTCAGTTGCGAACGCAGCGCCTCATCATAACCGCGCCTAATCGACCTATCGACACTGTAAACAGTGGAAGCAAACGCTGGGCGCTTAGGCTTACTGGCGACTACGTCCGCGTTGCCAAATCGCACTGCACTTGATCACCCTTTTTATCTGTTCTGAACTGCCATTTGCATTGGACTTGAACAACGAGTTTGGTATCCATGAGCGGGGCGTAGCGATTCATTGCAGCGCATCGACACCGGCAGAGATCGGCCAATAGCAGCCGGTCAGCGATCAGGCTCTAAATATTTTTTTCGCCTATGAGGTAAGATCTGCGTCCCTACAGAAAACACGTAACCGTCGCGTCTTAGAGAGTTAATTTAAATGGATTTATTCAAGCTTGAAATTGAAGAGAGAAATTTACACCCAGATGTCAAAAATATAATCGATCAGGCCTGTTACGCACAGGCCAGAGATAATATAAATGAATGGTCTGCCGGTCTCAGTCAGCGCAGGAAAGAGTGGAAAAAATTTGTTAAAGAATTTCAGTTGTCATTCAACTCCAGCTTTTGGGAATTATATCTAAACAAAGCTTTCGCTGATCTTGGGTTCAAGGTTGACTACTCAAAGGAAAGCCCGGACTTTTGTTTAATTCATTCGTCGGGTAGAATTTTAAATATTGAGGCGGTCACCTCTAATCATAGATCTAATGGATCGATCGAATATCACAGTGCAAAAGGGCGAGCTGCTGAAAGTAAATTGGATGACGAACGATTCTATGATCTAAGTGCAATAAAGCTGGTGGGCAAAATAAGGGATAAGCGCGAATTATTCTTGGCAGGAAAAAAGAAGCATCCTTATTCGTCACTAGATCACGTCAAGGGCAATCCATTTGTGTTAGCGATAGCTCCTTTTGATACTCACCTGTCATTTTCTCAAAATAATATCGCAATTAATCGTGCTTTATACGGTGTCGACAGCAAAACAGGTAGTGGCAGACCGGTCATTCACCGAGCACTAAATGAAAATAGTAAGCCAGTCGAGTTCGGAATATTCACAAACGATAGCTACAAGGAAATTAGCGCGATAATTTTCTCAACCGTAGGAATGTTTAGCAAAGCTCTAATAGGCACGAATGTTGATGGCTTTGTGAAGTCCACAAGATACCGAGAAATGGGTGTCGTAGAGTTTATGGTAAAAGAGGGTTTGGACAGGATAGGTAAGCATCATTTTGAAATTGAATCCGGTCACGATATATTTTGTCATAGATACTTTAACGGCCATTTAGTCTGTGGTTCAGACGTTACGCTATGCAAGCCTTCGAATTACCGAGAAACTCATCTAGATGGTCTACACCTATACTACAATCCGTTTGCAGAGACACCATTACCTAAAGACTTATTTTTAGCAAAAGAGATAACTCAGAATGATTTCGACCCTTTAAGTATGTCAATGACATCAAAACATAATGATAAGTCATTGGTGTCTCGGCAATTTATTACTTCAATCGATACAAACACCGTCTGATTTAAACTGGCACAATTTTCTTCAGAGTTTTAGCCGCGAGGGAGAAGGTCATATCGATTAGCAAGACGTAGAAGGTGGATTAATAACTCAGTTCCCCTTGTGGCTTCCGGCTAAAAGCGGACAGTTTGCATAATCAATATTTCCCCTTTTTTCTTAAGCAAATGCCCCGATCTGTCGCGAATCAAGCGCGGTTGGCGACTGGGGGGCTACTGAAGCTATTGCTTACCAATGAAGTGCAACGTGCCCAATTCGGCCAGTCAACGATCCTTGCTGATCTCAGTGAGAAGGCAGGAGAAAATAGACAAGGTTATGAGCGCGGCTGTCATGCCAAAATGATGGCGTTGATATAGTATGTAGACATCCTACAACTTCTGATTAAAAATTTATTGGTTTAAATTAATGTACGAGCGTGTCTTCTTCGATCCACAAGGAAAGATAATATGTTGGCAAGTAGTAAGCAGTACACAAAAAATATTGAGCTTGCGCCAAGTGACTGGTTGTTCTGGAAGGATGAAGACTTTAATAATTGGAGGCGACAGCATGACTTCCCTAGGATTGTCGCATTCTTGTTTGATAGTTTACCTTATTTTTCCTTATGGCTTTCTGAACAGGTTGGATTGACTGAAGCAGATTTGTTGTTTCACGGCCCATCCAGATTCATAAAATCCTACGGAGCAAATGCAACGTATATCGAACACGACGTGGGAATCTCAATTTTTAAAGAATCCCCCGCCAATGAAGTTGTCAGATATGAGTTTTTTGGAAAAAACGATTCTGGAAAAACAGCTCGCTTTAAGATTTTGAGACAAGTTTTTTTTGTAAGTTATATTGATTGGGCCTATTCCAGGATGGAATGGGCTTTTCCTAACAAGCTAAAAGACATCAGGGGTATCGCTCTGTTCTTTACGCCTTCAGGAAGAACATCAAAATCCTCAGGCTATTTGAACAGCAATTCAAACATACAACTCAACATACCATTATTCATGCCAAGCTTTACCTCGGATTCATTAAAATCAATGCCTTTTGAAAAAGCTCCACCGAGGCTCGAACTGCTCAAGCTTGGTGGAGGGGGAGTAGAAATAGCAGACGGTCTAGTGGGAGAAAAGAATCTCGAATTTACAAACATTGACAACCTGACGCTTATCTCTCCAATCGTCACCAGCTTTCAAATCATCGCATTTTCCACATTGAGAAACTTCAAGGTTGTTGGTTCGATTCACGCGATAACGTTTCATCAATGTTCAGTTGAAATTACCGTAAAAAACGGCGGTTTATCTTCCTGTCAGTTTGAGTATGGCGATCACAAAATTGAGCTGAGCAACTCAAAGCTTGACAGGTCTTCGATAAGGTCGCGGCGACTTGATCTGAAGCTGTCTGCTACCGAGCTTTTAGATTGTCGCTTAGAATATTCTGATATATTCAATTCCTCACCCAATGAGAAGAAAAACTTCCACAAGTCTGCAAAAATGATTTTTTCACACTTAGGGTATCCTGATTTGGCTGGAAAGCATTTTTTTACAGAGAAGAAATCAGACCGAAAACACAGGTGGGAAACTTTCTCAAGTGCTAAGTCTGCCACAGGAGTAGGGGGCAGATTATATGCGCTGATTGGTTACTTATGGATGTCTCTACAAGAATTATATTGGGGGTATGGGGAGAGACCTTTCAATATAATACTATTTTCAATAGCTATTATTTCTATAACGTCTTCACTCTGTTATTTCAAGCAAGACTCTAGCACCTATAACGATGCGTTAAGGTCGATTACATTTTCCTTTCAGTCTTACACGAATGTCTCGATACTGGAAATAAATCAGGCCAGTGAAGCACTTAATATGATTGGGGCAGCCATGTCATTCTTTGGTTTGATATCAGTAGGCCTGCTGGTGGCTTCGTTGGCATCTAAGTCAAAAAACTATAACTAATGGAATATGCAGAAAGAGGACAGATTTAGTGGGCACTTTCCGCTCTTGGCCGACTCCCGCCTGTCGTGACAAACAGAAATCGGCCAAAAGCAGTCGCTCAGGTGAGACCGTTTTCGACCCGTAGCGGACGTTAGTCGCTCGATGGATAATCCGACGAGCTACTTATGACTTTGAGCGGAGAAACCCATGGAGCTTCATGAGCAATTGGATCAGGTCAAGGACGCCAATACCTTTCTGGCTTTTGCCCACGCCCTGGCGGAAGACAAATCGAATGGTGACTGGGAAAATGGGACGATAGAAGCCTTCCTGGACGGAGCTATTGCATGGGCCGAGGCCAGTAATTTTGGCGTCGATCAAGGGCTTCAAGCCTGCAATCCTTGGCGGCAATTCGCTAATTTTTTGTACTGCGGAAAAATCTACGAGTAAACATGTGAAGTGTTTATTCGCTTTAAGCGTTGCGTCTACCGGGTAGCGGAACGGGCTCGGCTCCACCTCACGATCGACCGATTCTGGTCGGTCACTGCCAATTGTCACTGGCTGCGTTGGGTCGTTTTCAGCCGGTCGCGACAGGCAGTAATCGGCCAAGAGGAGCCATTCGTGAGAATCCGCTCTCGACCCTAAGCGGGTATGTTCGAATCGATTCGCTGAATTTCCGCCTCGCTCATTACTCGCCAATCATTTGGCAAAATACCGTACTCGAACTCAGCGCTTTCCAGGGCCTCATCCAATCCAAGTATCAAGTGGTCGCCTTCAATCTGGAGTTTTCCGTAGTCCTCAAAACGTATTAGCAGATACACCGGGTCACCGTCTTTTACCTCCAGGCCGAAAAGCACGATAGCGGTAACGTCAGGCCGGAAATCACTGACTGTCCTTACATGCGCTAACAAATGGCTTGTGGGCTGATGCATGGCGTCGGCTGCATTTAATTGATGATGGGGTACGGCACTCTATATTACCGCTTCTGGCCGATTCTCACCTGTGATGGTGGGCAGAATCTGAGGCGTTGCCAACATGGTTAGATGCGTTGAAGTAAAAAGTCTCAGGACGGCTGTGATTTCCCGAACAGGACTCCCCTAAAATAGCTGGAGTCCCATACGGATCAGTCAGCGCGTGCTGATATCTTTCAGATAGCGGCCGAGATCTTGGAAAGCCGATGCGTTTAAAATCTCGGCGACTTTGGCTGACCTTCTCTCTGCTTTTGGTAGGAAAACCGCACATTGTTCAGTGTACGGACGCGGCAGATCCTTCCAGTAGTAGGTTGCCTTGAAGCTCTGCATGGTTCTGTGAAAGCCCATTTGATGCCTGTGATGAGACGACATCACGAAGATATCGAAATCTCGTGTGAGGCTCTCCAAAGCTACCTGATTAATGCCGTGAACTCGGTATCGACCGCTTAGAGGTACCTCAATTTTGAGGCGTTTTGCGATGTATTTAGATGCAGCAAAATGATGGGAGCCGCCGCTATTCATCAAGAAAACTCGCCCATCCCACGACCAGGTCTGAAAAAAATCATGATCCACACGACTTATGATTCGGATTTCATCCCAGGCCAAGTTTTCGGCTAGTTTCTCTGGGGTGATTTGATCAATCATCTCTTTCGAGTTTTTTTCCACCATCGCATCCATGCTTTTGAACAAGTGGAGCTCTGATTTGGAAGCCGAAAATCCATCTACATCTTGGATGTCGCATTCCCATCTCTCCACCTCTCGAGTCGTGCCGAGGTTGAGCAAGTCGTCACGACGTACCGACACGCCACCATAGTTTCGATTGGCGCCTGGACAATGCCCAAATCCGTTGAGGCTTCCCTTGCATGGGCGACTACGCTCGTAATAAAGATTGCCGAACTCATGCCACTTCACGACCTTATCGCTGGAAATGCCTTTGTCGTAATCAACCAATGGCTTGTTGAGCCCCGGCTCCTTGGTAATCAGTTTTACTAAGGAGGAAGGGTGTCCAAATTCTTCTTTGATCGCGTCTACGACAAATTGAGCTGCCGCTTTGAGCATATGGTTTTTCCTCTGTGATGGTGCTCCTTCACTAGAATGCATTTACTGACGTAGCAACGCGACTCAACCCGGTGTCAGAAACGACTATGTCGTAAGCGAAGCTAGAGATTCCAATGGCCAGTGGAAAATGCTCAGTGAATGGAGGGGCGTTTTTAATCTCGAAGCATCGGTGAATTGTGATGGGCACGACTTGCTTCGATCCTTCTTGCCCTCCCTTCTTCGGGTAAGGCCCGGCTCGACGTAACGCTCGGAAATGTCTGAGCTTACAATTATTAAGGTTATCGATGCCGGTTAGCCAGGCCTTGATGCCCAGGTGCTCCGGCCTAGAAGTTTTGGCCCAGGCAATTGGAGGCCTGCAGGGATTTGTGGTCTGGAAGCTAGAAAGATATGTGCGATGTCTTTAAGTGCTTTCGCTTGCCAACGGCAATGCTACGTAGGTCAGTCCAAAGGCCCCGACCGGCGCATTCGCAGACACTTCAACAGTAGCGCGTCAGCATTGGCTCGCCAGTATCCGCCATTGAAGGGGCTGTAATGAGTTTTCTAAAGACCCACTAAACGCAAGTATGACTTCCCCGAGCTGTGCTACGCAAAGTAGGGGGATTTAGTCTCAGGTTGAGGTCGTCTAGAACAGACTTTTTGAACGGACGAGCCCAAGTGTCGGCTTTCGATGAAAAAAACTAAAGTTTTTCAATGTGAACTAGAGGCCTGACTGTTTGCTGCTTAGACGAACCGGCCAACAGGATATACACAGATTATCCACAGGGGCATCGTAGGTAAGTGGCTTGATTCGTCGCGTGAAATCGCTCATCTTGTGTTTGCCGAGCGATTTACCCCTAGATATGGGGTTTGGCACCGTAACCCATTGGGGGAGGCAAAAGTCAGCGAGTGGTCACGCAAGGTCGCCAAACGTTTCGTGAACCACTCGCCCTCAAAGCCGTACGGTTAAACAACCTGACTTGAGTGCGCGCATTACATCGAATTGCGTACTGTCGCGTCAAATTAATGTGACGCGTGGTTCGAAGCGTTAGCGCTCGGTCAGACCATTAATCTCAAATCTAAAGGTATGACCATGAGCACGAACACTAAGCAAACTAGCCCCTCAATCGCCTCCTTGGCTTCTGCGGTTCTGCGCGACCCTAACGCCTCCAAGGAGGCTTTGGAGCTGGCCGGCTCTGCTCTCTCCCAAGCGTCTCCTGATAAGCAGACTGGTGAGCGGATGCAGGAGCTTGCTGGTCAGCTCCTGAGTGAGGACGGTCACAGTGAAGTGGTTTTGAGCCTGGCTGGCTCTGTTCTTTCTCAATCTTAAAATTGCGTTAGGCAAATCGCCCCGCCGTGTGCGGGGCGTTTTGTTTTTTCATTCCTGTAGAGCGGCCTTGTGTTCTGCATCGCCTCGCACCTCCGATCACCAGTCTCCCAAGAATTTCCTTAACAATGGACTCTACATTCCTGTCGTCTAGCCTGAGCTATCTTGGACGAAGCCTCATTAGGGGCTAAAGGTAATCGAGGAATACTGCCCCATCGTGCTCTGAACGGACGAATGAGACTTCATCTGGATACCCATCGACTCCAATCAGTTTGACCACCCCCTCCGCACGATCATGCATGCAAACCAAAGTGCATGTGGATATGTCCGGATCAACGACTGCCTCATGAAGGGTGTATCGTTCAATACGGTAGGATTCACCAACTCGTAGGCAGCGCCGATCGGTTTCTCTAACAGCCTCTCTCAGACTCGTTTTGCGGAGCGTGTTCGCTGTTCGACGAACATAACGATCCCCTTCGTAGATCACTTCGTATACAGGATGACCTAATGTGGTGCCCGCTCCTATCGGAGTGCTGACGTACTGAATGTTCGTCAGTGTGCCGGAAAGGATTCGACTACTCACGTGGGTATCATGTAGGTGGATGCCAGCAGGCATTCCACTGATTTGGCGGTGACTGCTGGGCCAAAGGTGTAGGCGCCACTCTTCATCTTCCGAGCGGCTCAATAACATGACGTAGAATCCGTGCGGATGCTTCAGGCAACGAGGCTTTGACTTAAGAATCCAAGCTCTTAACGCATCTTTTATGTTGTCCGTTGATGTGGTGCCAATACACTCTCGCTTAAGGAAGGACAGGTCATTAGGCATAAGGAGAGCGACCGCCCACTGCTTTCTCAGCTGCAGTTACGACGCTCGCGGGAATAGTGCCAAGCCCGAACATCGTTTGAAGTACTTCGGTTGGCGCAACGTTGGTGGGAACGTCAACATTGGAAGCTTCTGTGCGAATCAGTCCTAGCTCGTGGGCGTATGCTGCGTAGTCGCGGTGAGAACGATGATACCTGTAGGCGAAATCTTTCGGATCTTCACGCGTGACGATGAGTTCTTGAGACGAGCCTTCAATTCGGAACGTCGACAGGCGCTTACTCAAATACAGCTGTACGTTGAGCAACAGTGGATACTCATTCTTGGCGCGCACGATAGCTAGGATGGTTGCCAAAACCTCAGACTGGACGTACTCAACGCTCCACAGGTGGCTGTCGAACGTAGCGCTTTGCCGAAACCGCGCGTATTGCTCGCAAATGGCTGAGTCTCTAAAGTCCAGCAGGATGGCGTCGACGCGAATCGGTTGTCTGTGCTTTTTGGCTTGCTCAAGAAGTCTGGGAAGTGTTTGTGCACGAAAGTGTCGACCTGTTCGTACGCTGATTTGATAGTCAACCGAATCAGCGACAATCCTCTCAAGGTTTTGCGAAATATCTTGAGGCAGGACGACTGCCGCTTTCTGCACTTCGTTCGGATCGACAAAAAATGAGATGTAGAGCGTCGAGAGAATGGCGAATGCACCACTTGCAACGACCGAGTTTAAAAAGCTGTTGAAGGTCTGCAGCGACGGAGATTGCACTGGGCGATTGGCAATCCATAGAGTAACCAGAAAGCAAAGAAGTAAAAGGCCACCGCTGGCCAGCAGAAAGCTTCTGCGTTGATGAGCAGAGCTGAAAATCCCTGAGAGCGACACACTGGTTACCTTCTGACATCCGTTTCGATGGCGGATTTTGCTCGGCGTGATGGCTCAATGCAAGCATGCACCGCTTTTGCATCGATTTACGCTCATTTGAGCATCGAATTGCAGGCAAATCTCAAAGCTTCAGCTAACCTCATGCCGAAGCGATTTAGATCATCGAATCGCGAAAGAAGAAAGGGAAACTGATTTGGGAAGGATGCGTGAAGCGAACCGCAAAGCGTGTGACGTGTCACAAAGACCTATCGCTAAACGTAATTCCTTTGTGCCATACTCGTTCCATACAGCAATTCCGTCGTTGGATCTCACCCTTTAACTGCTGTCCTAAGCAGCGTTGAGATCCGAATCAACATGACGCATCATCAGAAGCTAAATGTTTCTGAGATCCATACCAAACGCCGTTAGGCACCTGCTTCAGCAGATCCTTGATCGGATGAACGTTAACGAAAACGTTGTGTCGAAGCAGTGAAGGACACCATTCGTCGGCAAGGTCTTGAGAAAGCTGACGACCGGGCAAGTGGATTAGTAAAATCCGCTCCCTTCGAGAGTCGTCGTAATTGGCACCTGCGTCACCCTCGTCAGTGACTACCGTAGCAAGACCGTTACCACTAGGAATGTGGGAAAAAGGGGACAGAGAATGAGCGTTGAGCTTTTGTACGATAAGGCCAGGAAACACATGGGCGCGACGGAAGAGGAGCGGCTACGTAAGGCGCGAGCCCGTACGTTCGTGATGACCAAAATTCTTGCCAAGCAGGCCAAAGCCCAAACCGTGACCGATGAGATGTTGGCTCGTACCTGCAGTCTCTGACTTTTTTCCGTCCTAAAAGCAGCCCTCGGTGGCTGCTTTTTTTTGCGCATAGAACAATGACCCCATACCTTGTCACGGAATTTCAGGCCGAAACACTAAGTGCCCTGATTCGCGAATGCTTTGGCTACGAATACCTGCAGATCTTCGATAAAGAGCAGGTTAAGTACCTCTACAACTATCTTTGCTCTCTCGGCGCCAAGTCTATTCTGCTGGAGCCTAGGTATACCGATCGAGACTTCCTCGAAGACTACTCACGCTACTACTTGAAGCGCTTCCGCAACGATGGTCAGGTCTGTGGGCGTCTACACTTTTTCAGATGTAAACTTGACCATAAGTCGCTTGATAGCATGATGATCGACAGCGCCCGACAAGATCTCAGCCGTGCCTGGTTGCAAGACAACTACCTGGGTTTTGTCGTGATCAAGCCACTCGAAAAGACTTTCATCGGGAAAACGTGTCTACGCATCGCGGGTGATCGAGGTACCGGGCCGGGTACCAAAAAGAAGATTGCCAAGCGGTACGACGTCAATCTATTTGGCATCAAGTTGCATGTGAATTCGATCGCTTTCCAAGAGCAGGACAAAGTTGTTTCCGCCTGCGCGACCACTGCGATCTGGGCCGCCTTGCACGCGCTTCCAGGTCGGAATGTAAAAAATGTACCATCGTGCAGTGAGATCACCACGGCTGCCCTGAATTTTGTGGACGGCTCTCACAACGGCTTTCCAAACAAGCACCTCACCCACAAACAGATTCAGCGATCACTCGACGTTCAGGGCCTTCGTTACCACTCAACAACAATCACGACGCAAACCCAAAAGTGGTTCCACAGCTATGCGTCTACGCATGTCGACAGTGACTTACCGATTATACTAGCCGGCGTTGTTTACGGGCCGGAAAACGCCACGGCTGCTGACAAGCAGATCCGGGAGGCTGATGCGTTGGAGGCGTTGGAGGAGATGGAAGGCCTCGATGAAGCCGCTCGTGAAGAGCTGAAAAACGAGATGAAAACCTCCACCGGTCAGCCGATGTGCTTGAAAGGTGGTCACGCTGTAACGCTGGTGGGATACGACTTCCGAGACGGAAAAGAGTGGCTTTACGTCCACGACGATCGGCTCGGCCCTTATGCTCGGGCGAAAATTGCGCCTGCTGAAGAGTTCATCAAGGCTCAAGCAGACATTGGATCTGTAGCGTCTGACGAGGTAAGGGAGTTACTCAGTGATCGTTGGGCCTTGGAGTTCAGTCAGTGGGACGAAAATAAACAGACCTGGCTGCCGCCGCACGAAATCTTGGTACCAGATCTCGGTATCGTCCCGGCTGACAAAAAGGCCCGTCTCGACTTCAAATATGCGCATGGCACTGCGGCAATCCTTCAAAACGAACTAGAACGTTGGATGGAGGGGATTTGCCAGAACTCCTCGCTCAAGCTAGAGAAGTGCTCTCACACGATAAAGCTCGCATCTATCTCGCAGATTCGGGACGAGATAACAGGTCGACCGATTGGCTATGCGGAAGGAGACAAGCTTGAGGCTGGCGACGAGTCACCTGTTGCTACCGCCGCAAACATCGAACGTTGGAACGCTCATAAGTTGAGCTTCCTCACTACGCCTATGGCTCGTCTGCAATGGACTATTGACCTCTATTGGGGTGAACGAAAGGTATTGAAGGTTTTGCTCGATGCCACTGATACGCCTTTAGGTGACGCGGTATCTGCCATCTATGAGCACGACTTGTTGTTCGCCGATCTATTTCTTAGATGGTTCAGGGATCAGAAGGCTAACGCTCAGTACGTCGATGTTGAGCACTTCTACAGCTCGTTCTTGAAGGTCTTGGCGAAGCAAGACCAGGACTACGCCAATTACCTCAATACCACCTACGGAAAGCTGCGCGCTCCCAAGCGTTTGGAGCAAAGTGAGATCACCGCTGAGGGTAAGGGTGCCAACCATACTGCGATTGAACGGTTCGACCCGTTGGCTATGGAGCGAACCTTGGTACAGCTATTTCCTGACGTCATCAAAAATCCGAAGACCAAGAACCTGATTTGGGCGATCGGAAAAGACGGCAGCTTGTTCGTCGCTGAGGACTTGAAAGATCCAAAACGGGGTCACCCAAGCATGACGGGCTTGCAAGCAGCCCGGATTGCCGGCGAGATGTGGTGGGAACCCTCTGATGGAGGATCCGGTGAGTGGGCCGTCAATCATTGTTCTGGGCGCTATAGCTTCGATTACGTGAACCCACAGAGTTTGCTGAACAACGCGATTACCAAAATCGCATCCTTCTTCCCTGATGACACCTTCGCTATCGAGCCTATTCCCCTGCGCCGCAACGGCTAATGGTTTGTCGAGCGGCTAGAGCACTTCAAGTGTTCGTGCCGCTCCCACGGTTCTCTGGTCGGTGGGCTCCATTGACATCATCGTCACTTTTGACGATGATGTGTGCATGAGATATCCAGGCGGGAAAGGCAAGTGCTACCAGCGCTTGATCAACTTGATGCCTCCGCATCAGACCTACATCGAGACTCACTTGGGGGCGGGCGCTGTCCTGCGCCACAAAAAGTCTGCCGCTCGAAACATCGGCGTGGACGTAGATCCCGCTGTTCACGAAGCTTGGGCTGATCACCAGGTTGAGAGCCTTGAGCTCATCCAAGGCGATGCTTTTAGCTACCTGAGCAGCTTTTCATTCGACGGTAGCGAACTGATCTACGCTGACCCTCCGTACGTGACGGAGACTCGCCGACGAGCCAAAATTTACCGTTTCGAGTATGACGTGGGCCAGCACGAGCAGCTGCTCTCAACACTTAATAGTGTCCCTTGCAAGGTGATGATTTCGGGTTACGACAGCGTCCTCTACAACGACACACTTCAAGGATGGAGAAAGGTGACGTTTATGGCGAAGACGCACACGGATGTCAGGGAAGAGTGCGTTTGGATGAACTACGCTGCCCCCAAAGAGCTTCACGACACTCGTTTCTTAGGTGACACGTTTCGTGAGCGGCAGACCATTGCCAGGCGCCAGTCCCGTCTACGAGATCGAGTTATGGCGATGGATCCGGTAGAGCGTAGTGACTTCCTCCACTGGATCACGCAGACCTATGGCTTTGTTCAGGAGGCCCGGTAATGCAGAACGGTGTTGTATTCGTAGACGCCAAGATCTACAGCCGCGATTTCCCTGACGCCATGAGCGAAGTGCTCCCTGGTGTTTCATGGGGCTTGATCGAAGCATTCCCGACTCCGGCGTACTGGGCCTATCAGGTGTGGGCGAACGAGCAAGAGCTCGAGCCGCTCAACTATAAGCTTGGCGCCACCTTGGCTGAAGAAGTCGGAGCGTGCCTGCTGGGTGGCCATGGTATCCCGGCGAACGTCGGACTCGCTGCCTTCGCTCACCTGAGAAACCTCGGGGCTTTTGACGCTGAGGTGCCCAGTGAGGAACAACTGCAAGAGTGGTTGAGCATCCCACTGAAAATCGGCAGCCGCTCAGTACGCTACCGTTTTGCCAAACAGAAGGCGCGTTACCTTCATTCGGCGCTTGCAGCTTTGGTCTTAGGGAATGTTCCTCTCCATTCTGGCCGGGCACTTCGGGACTGGCTGCTGGAGCTGCCGGGCATCGGCTACAAGACTGCTTCGTGGATTACTCGCAACTGGCTTGATGCAGATGATGTCGCCATCCTGGATATCCACATCCTGCGTGCAGGGGCGTTGGCTGGCTTCTTCTCCCCCGGCCTCACCGTGGAGCGCCACTACCTGAAGCTCGAAGCTGAGTTTCTTGCGCTGAGCAAAGCGATCGACGTTCGACCTTCCAAGCTTGACGCGCTGATGTGGTACCAGATGATGTCTGCGCCTACCGTCGTCCACGGACTGCTGAGCCAGGCTGGTTTGAAAGCCGCCTAGTGCTGGGGCTTTTGCCCGCCGACGAGTGCAAGACCAACCCCAGTGAGCACACCTGCAGGTGCGAGTCGGCCAGCCCAAGGTTCACCCGTAATCCCCAACGGGCAAAACGAGTAGTCCAAGGCATCAGCAATCACGGCCATGACCGCCAAGAGTGCTCCAGCGTCTCGCCAGATCAGGCTTTCACCGTGCTGGTATTTGGCACGGGTTTTACCAGGCTCAGCCACTAGGAGCAACCGCGTTGCCTGTTCTGTGGGCAGAGCGTCATGGCACTGTTCTTTCAATCCTGCAAAGGCCTCCACTGATCCTGATATCTCGACAAGACCGTGCCGGCGACTATCGTAGCGGAGCCAGTTCGAGGCGCCTGGAAGGTGAATTAGGATATGGATAGGGTGGATGGCGCCGGCAGATGGCGCCGGTCGTAACTCTAGGTCGAAGCCATAATCCGATTCGGCAATGGCCTGCGTTCGTGCACAGCGCCATAGCAACTGGCCCAGTTGGCCTTCACTCAAGGCATTGAACGTTCGCCTGGTGCGTCTATGGTCGAGTAGACTGAGGATACCTTTGTCGCAGACATCCTCAATTTCGGGCAGCGCATGGAATGTTCCATCAGGCCAAGTGAAGGGCTGATAGCAGCCAGGTTCAGCTCTTACCGTCGGGCTACCGAGCTTGATCCATTCCATGTTCGATCTCGTGCCAGACCTCGAAGTATTTGTTGCAGCCTCTGCAGTTGCCGCACGGCACGCTCGATTTGTGACAGCTGTGAGCCCAGGCCAGGATAGAGGAGGGCACGCCTGCAGTTTTTACCAACTCGGTGGTGCTTAAATCGATCGCAGGCGCCTCAACGGTCATCCTACCCTCCTGCATGACCATCAGTTGGTTGATGGCAGCGATGAACTCCGGAGTGCCATCGCGGTGGGAACCATCGGATTTCACGGTACCCAAGTAGAGCTTGTTTACGCCGAGGCTGATGGCTTTCATGGCCGCCAGGGTTACGAGCATCTGGTTCCGGTATGGCCACCAGTCACTGGCAGGTGCATGGGTATCAGCCTTGCCTCCGGCCATGTCACCGGAACCGACCGATCGGCAGTCGATGGAAATAACGTGGTGCTCAATCTGGAGCTGCTCGCAGATTGCCTTCGAGGCGCAGATCTCAGCCTGAGCGGCGAGTTGCCCATAGTTCAGCGTGATGCCAATTTCAGGGCGCAGCCACCAGGCCACCGCGAGTGAATCCATACCGCCTGATAAAAGAAGGGCGCGCTTCATAGTTCAGCTGCCTTCCATGCGGTTTGGTAAATCGCGGTGACGAAGTCCTTGGTCAGCGTGCAGCCGGAGCCGGCCATCATCTTCTTATCCTCTTCCGACTCATTCTCCACGTACATGATGACGGGCTTCTTGAGTGCGCGCGCGTAGCCTATCTCATAGATCGTTCCGGCGTCGAGGCCATCCCCGATCGCGAGCATTAGGTCGCAGTCGTGGATCGCATCGAGATCCTTCTGCACGACTTCATCCGCAGGCCCGTGGCCAACGTCATGTACAGGGGAGAATACTTTCAATCCCATTTCCAAAAGCCGGGCGCGGGCTTCCTCGATGAGCCAAAGCTGTGCCAGCGAGAAGAAGGGGCCAGCGAGGTAGACCAGGGGAGGTCGCCCTGTCCTGGATTTCTTTGGCAGGCTGGCGGCAGCAGGGTGATAGGTCTCCAGTTCCGTTTTGGAGGCAAAGCCCTTTGTCTCGCAGTAGTACGCCGTGGCACGTGAGGCCTGCATGGCGGCCTTGAGTGGCGTAAGTCCCTCTTCGAGCCAGAAGTGCGCGAAGCTGGCGACGAACACATCACCTGAACCGATCTTCCACACCTGCGACGTCACAAACGAGGGGATGTGGTGCGATTGGCCGTCATGGAACAGCAGGGCGCCGGCAGGGCCCATCTTTATGATGACGATCTCAGCATTCTGAGACTTCGATAGTGCCCGCGCCAAATCGGCCGCACTCAACTCGTCATTGCCATGCAGCGCTTCGGCTTCACTTCTGTTCAGGACAAGCGCAAGTCGCCCGGCCTTGGAGCCATTCTCATGAAAGGGGGCAGGGTGCCGGGAGCTCTGTGGGTCGTAAACAGCATTGCGGGCATCTACGACGCAGTCACCTTCGAGCAGTCCGAAGCGAACCACATTTTCGGCAGTGATTTGAAGGATCGTCGAAGAGGTCTCTGGTAGCGGCTGGATCGACGGCTTGGCAAGACCATGGGTATACCGGAAGTGCAGGCTCTGATCGATGGAATAGCTTGCAACAGAGAAACCTTCAAGCACTGCTCTCTGGCGTAGAATGGCCTCCGCCGTAAGATCAGTGTAGGTGTCTAACGCGACGTGCCCGCCAAGGCGCGCTATCGCTGTAGCTGCTCGCCCTCCAGAGCCAAAAAGCTCTTGCCAGGTGGGGCACATGCACTGCTCGTAATACACACCACCAATTAGTCTGATCAAAATCATTCCTCCTTGATCGGCGAGATTTTGATCGAGATCTGAGCGCCCGTTTTTGCCGTAACTATTGCGAAATAGTTCGTACCGCTTTGGAGGCAGGCGATCAGCCGAATAACCTTGGGAGATGCAATACCGCCGGCAATATGCCTGTTCCAAAATGCGCAGGCGACGACGTTGCCGTCGATTTCACCGAGGCCAATTCCAAGTGTATCCCCGACTTCGATCTCGCTCACGACCTCGGGCTTTGGGGAAGCAAGCTGGGTCTGCAGGTACAACGTATCGCAAGCGGTCTCTGTTGGAGCACCGGCTGTATAATCTCTAAAAAGCCTTCCGTCAGTACCTGACATTACGTTCCCCATCTTCCCTATGTGAACCAACGCAACAGCGGCCCTGCGTCAAGTCAGCCAGTTGACAGCGGTCGACTTGATGCTAGAGTGCCAGCACTCTACCCCTGTTGTATCCAATTTGCCAATAGGCCGCATTTGAGCGGCAGAGCACTATCCACAGGGTTCAAACCGGCCAGATACACTCTGGCTGTGCTCCGATTCGTGCTAACACAAGGTCGTGTGCGCTGATGTCGAAAGTCCTAGATTTTGAGATAAAAAACTACAAAGGGATTGTTAGCACACGAATTGAGCTGGCAGGAAGATTGGACAATCCTGTTGTGACGCTGATTGGACTGAATGAAAGTGGCAAAACCACAATATTAGAAGCCATCTCGCAATTTGTGAGCAGCGATCGCTCGGTTTCAAGGCTCTACTTCTTCAGTCCAGAAAACAAAGATCAGTTCACCTTCATCCCCGCCAGCAAAAAAGGCGCCTTTACCGGCACTGTATCGATCGCTGCGACCGTTGAGCTCGAAGCGCATGATCTGGAGTCGATCAAGGCCCTGGTGGGTGGTGCTGGATTGGAAGTAGATACCGAAGCATTAGCGAAGCCCTTCAAGATCGCAAAGGAGTTCAGCTTTGAGAACAGCGAGCCGAAATCTAGGATTGCTAGCATAGGGTTTGATTTCAGAGTAAGGCCGGGTAGCGAGAGCGAGTTTGAGGTTTACGCCCAGCCGGACGACGAAGACGAAAATCTGTGGAAGCGAACGGCAGATTTGATCGAGGCATCGATACCCAAGGTCGCGTATTTCCCGACGTTTTTGATCAATGTGCCTGAGCAAATTTCGCTCGCATCTGATGATTATGAGGGGTACGAGAAGAGGCATTATCGGGAGATTGTTGAGCGCATCATAAAGTTTGCTGGCTACGATGTTGGTCGGGATGTGATCAGACCTATCGAGGCGTATCGGGCCGCTAACGGTGCTGACTGGTATGAGAAGTTTCAGCGAAGCGCAACAAAAGGCCAGATTGATAATGTATTTCAACAGGTCTCTAACGCGCTTTCCGCTGAAGTGATTGGCGGTTGGCGGCGCGTTCTTTCACGCAATGCCACAGCAAAACGGGTCGACCTAAAGTGGACAGTCGGCGGGGTTGATAACCCCACTGCAGTCGTGTCGTTTGTCGTGAGTAACCGGGATACGACTTACAAGATCGCCGAGCGATCGATCGGCTTCAGATGGTTCTTCACATTCTTACTGCTCACGGGCTTCAAGCTCGAACGTGAAAACCAGCATAAAATTTACGTCTTTGATGAGCCTGCTGCAAACTTGCATTCCCGGGCTCAAGCAGAACTGCTGGGTTACTTCGAAAAGATGGCGGCCAGCGGCGATAAGATCATCTACTCAACCCACAGCCACCACATGGTGAACCCGAAGTGGCTGTCTGGGGCTTACATCATCGAGAACCGTCCGGCAGGTCAGGGTGATGATGAGGACTATGATCTCGACTTCACGCCTGCAGAAGTGAACGCGATCAAGTATAAGCAATACCTGAACTCCTTCCCTACCCGTACACACTATTTCCAGCCAGTGATTGACCGTCTGCAGTATGTCGTACCTGAAATCGTAGGGACTTCACCTTGCGTGATCTTGGAAGGTATCTCGGACTATTACGCGCTCAAAGCAGCAGCATTACGGACAGGAGGCAAGCTGGGGTTCAACTTGATTCCAGGTGTCGGCTCAAGCGCGTCAGGTAACCTGATCAGCTTGCTCATGGGGCGGGGCGAGAAGTTCATCGTTCTGCTCGACGACGATAAGGAAGGGCGAAAAGCCCGAGATCGCTATCGAGAAGAATGGATCCTGCCCGAGCAGGTGGTGATCACCCTATCAGATATCGATATCTCATTCGAAGGAATGGCACTGGAAAAACTCGTGGGGAAAGACAGCCTGGAGGTTGCTCAGAATAGCTTGGGCTTGAGTTCCCTACCAACCAAAGCTCAGTTCGGCCTGATCTTGGCTGAGTATCTTTATAGAGCCGATACGTCGGTAGAAATATTCTCGGCCCAAGGCTTGCAGAACCTTCACTCAGTTTTGGCAACTCTAGAGGCTCGCATTTCTGCACTGTAATGCGAGAGCATTAGCCGGGAGCTAAGCCAATTACCTCGCGGCACACAATGCCTGGCACAGGCGAAACTAGGCCAACGCTAGTACTGAGTCCGTAGGGGTATGTCAGCAGTCAGCGCAGCGGCAAGCCTTGTTTGCCGCCAAAGAAAAGACCAATACGGTTGGTTCGACGATAGTCAATTAACCCGGACTAACGGTGTAATTAAAGCTGGGCGAACGGGCAGTATGAGAGCTGACAAAATGCATAGCCGATATGTGGTCGCTTCTTTTCGCGAGGGCAGATGCAGTAGTTTAAAAATCAATACGTTGATTTTCGGGTATCACCTACTAACACAAGCACGCTCCTATCTTAAGCTCTATGCGTGGTATAGAGGGAGTGCACCTAGTACTCTCAGCCCTTTATTAGGTGCTATTTTTAGTGGCGAAGGTGACCCACTTGAAGAATTCAGATTCTTTATTTGTGTAGGTGATGCTGTGGGGGAGGTCGAGGTGCTTGCTGCCTTTGCCACTGATTCTTAGTATCACACTCCCAGTTTTCCAATTGAAGTTAATGTGGCGCAAATATCTATCACCAGCTTCGTTTGTTTCATCTATCTCGATATCGCAGGGATGCCTGCCAGACCATCTGTCCGTGGCACTCAAAAATAAATGGGCAACGTCAATGTAGGTCTCTACCATATCCTGCTCTGGAATAGAGAAATCATGCTCAATGTCGTTCCTTGCTTTGTTAAGCTTTTCAAGAACGGCTAGTGATGGAAGTCCGCAATTTTTCAAATAATTTGACAATGCGTGAAAGTTTTTCAAGTTTTTAAGTGATACTGCGCCAAAACCAAGACAGACATCTTCCATCCTCATGTGAAGCGCTCGCTTTGCATTTGATAAGGCGTTGATTAGGTACCTAGGACTGGTTCCGTCTGCAAGATCTTTCCTAGCGAAACTTAAATAATCTTCCGCAGACGGATCCTGTCGGCAATGGTACACAGTCCAGAAGAACGATACGTAGTCTAGGTTGATATTGTCAGGGTCGAACATATGCTCAGCTCATATTACGAAGGGTTGTTACTGCTGCCAGTATTCGTCTGTACCGTTGCGGCAAGCGCTACCTTAACGGGAGACTCAGGTCAGCAAGTAGATCTGGCAGCATCCTTTCCTCATCTACTGTTTCAATGAAGCTAGTCACCTGCGATAGGGTCTCGAATTTTTCGATCAGCTGAATAAGTTTGTCCGCGAATTCCTTGTGCTCGCTGCCTGCGTATGGCTTCTCAATAAGGATTGATGATTGATGCTCGGAATTGCAGTTGGCCAGTTGAACGAATCGTTGCACTCCTTGGATAGAGCAATACCTACCGTCGTAGTGCGCATATTGTTCAAAGCGATTACTGTCTTTCAACAAAAACGCTTCCAGCAAAGCTGAGTTTTGTATATTTCCGCCAGGAAGCAGAGTGTCCTGGAGCTTACGTCGAAGCATTTCAATGGCTTTTCGGATCTGCGGTTGCAAAATGTAAATGGTCGACTTTGTCTGGGGATGGAGAGTGGTTTTAGCAAAAAAATGAAGCGTAAACAATTTTATGTACGCATCGCAAATGGCATCTAGAGGCTTAGTTCTCTCTTCTAGCTGGAACCAGTTGCTGGGGTCAATTACTTCCAACTGCCTCTGGAGAGCGCCGGCAAAGCCCGGTTCACCTTTTTTTGCTTCAAGGCTGAGATCTTTAAGGTAATTCGGGTCATTCGTTTCGCAATAGTCGCCATAATGAAGAACAAGGGTTTGATAGCCATTGAGAAGCGTATTTAGGCGTTCATCATCCGCTTGCGCTCTCAGAGCCTCGACTATCGGGGTAGGGTCGAAATTCAGTGTGGTATTTTGGACATTCATAATCTGGATTCGGCAGATCAAATCTTCGACGAATCCGGTGCGAGGTTGAATGCGACCATCCGGTGAACGATGGAAAATCTCACCTAGCTTCAACGGAAATTGGCTGCCCACTAGGGCACTCGAATATTCAGACACTGGTTTACCTCTCGCATTCTTTGATCTAGGGCTCTCACTCATCCCTGAGTGTACTCAAACTGCCCGTGTCTTCCGAGGGCATTTTCACCAGTCAATAGCTCGTTGTCCGCTATCCGAGGCGTTACTGACTTCGTCAATTCGATCCCCGATTTGCGGCTTTTTTGACAGGACGAGGCAGCGTGTTTTTCCGACAAACTCCTCTATCAAATACAGTGAGTCGCCCACGTCAAGCTCGAGCTTCTAGAGCGCCTCATCAGGAATTCGAATCGCACCATCACCATCCCATTCTTCGATAATGATTTTCATAGGTGGCTTTCTCACGTGTGGTCTTTATTGCTTTGAGTCCGCAATGGTAACGTGCTTTTGCGTACAGACCCGGAGCGCAGCGAGCAAGCGCTTGAGCTGTTCACGCTCCCAGACACTCAACAGGTCGACAGGATCACTTCCGTCGCGCTGCCAGAGCTCAAGTGTCCTGACTCGACCGACAGGCGACCTGCAGTACTCGCATTAGTCCCGAGTGTCACAGTCGTTGAAGAGTTTGAGCTGCCAGCCATCAATCTCCACGGACATAAGGCCGTGGTAGATCTCATTCCATGAATGCATGGAGCTTCGCATCATGATGCGTTTCGCCAAGCGCGACATCTGTCAGCACCTGGCAGACCTCGAGGGCGGTGAGAGATGAGGTTGTGTTCAAATCATTCTGAGCTCGGGTCATCACCTGCCCATAGCTAAGCTGCGGTATGAAGTGGCGTCAACGGGGAGTTCGATCCTTCGGGCCGATGGGCCCGGCTCATCAATTAGCTAAGTATCTCCTTAACGATGGCTGCTACGTTCCTGGCATCGTCGATTCCTCGGTGATAGGTACCTTGCCACGCCAAGCCCAACGACTCTACCGTCTGCTTAAGTGACTTAGGTCGATCGTCATATAAGCCTGCATGCCATTTCCTGGCATTGAAATGTGGCAAGCCTTCGAGCAGGGAAGGGCAGGCAGCAAAGCCAGCATCGCGCTTAAGCTGCCTTGCATCATAGTCTCCCCATGAGGCCCAGGCAGCGTCTGGGTATTGCGCAAGAAACGCTCCTAGCTCCTGGCCAACCTCGACATAGGTTCGTGCGCTATCCACGTCCTCTTGACGAATTGACGTAAGTTTTTTACAGAAAACGGTCAGGATAGGATTGATCTGAGGCCGAACGAAGCGCTGGAATTCATCGACGATCTCAAACGTTTCCAAATCGATCACCACCAGGCCAACTTCGATCGTTTCCATCTGATCGGAGGCGACCAAGAGCGACCTTGAAGATTCGTTTACCCCAACGTCGTCACAGGTTGCCTCAAGGTCGACGCAATAGAGATAGCGGTATGGCGCGAGGAGGTTTTGGATTGCTTGGAGGTGAAGGAGCTTTGCTTCGATGCTCATGGCATGGGAAACCTTACTTGGAGTTTGTTCAGATTACACCGAACCCGCTAGCCGAAGCCCTGACTGCTACATCGGTTTTTTATGAAGCGCTGACCGCGCTCGGTCTGCGACAGCTAAATCTTGGCTAAAACTTGCATCGAGTTCCTTATCAAGAGCAACATATTCTTCCTTCGGTAAACCTTCCAAAAGGGCGTCTCTCAATTCCTTTCGCTTACGAAGGTAGACTTCCCTGATTTGGTGATGCTTAACCGATTTTATTGTTTCGTCGTAGCTCGCTAGGTCGCGGAATGCCCAGTCAATATAGTACTCAACAGAGCCTGGGTCGATTTGGCCGGTCTCCACTTGAATTTCCATAATAAAAGTTTTGACGTCCATCAGGCTTTTGCGAAATTCATCCTGATTGCGGATCTGATGATCGTTCATAAGATTCAGGATTTTTTTCGTAATGAACGCGTGACGAAACATGTGTAGGCAAACTTGGTGCGGAATTCCAGCTATTTTTCTTAGATGTCCAATTTCATTAGATAACGTTTGGCCAGTAAGCGCTTTGCCAGTTCGTTCGGAAATGAAAAGCATTCCATGATCAGTTCCCAGCTTATAACGTTGTTTTATAATGGATCTGCGAGCTTTTTCAATATGAGTTCTGATTTTACGGAGAATCATAAAGGGGACTGAAACTTCCCTTGATACGATTTCACCCCCGACTTTCAATGTGATCAAGGTTAGTTTGTAATCGGGGTCATTCAGCGCATTTAGAATGTCCTCTACGGAGACGTTCTGTATCTCGTCCCTCCTGGCTCCGGTAGCTTCAAATAAGTCAAGTAAGCAAGCACGGCGTTCGCGGATGAAAGCGCTAAATTTAGAATTGCGATTCGTAGTTGCTAGTTTTTCAATGTCAGCATTGCTTATGGGGTCTCTCTTGTGCTTCCTTCGTACGAAGGTAAAAGACCAGTGGCTTTTGTAGTTTCGCCAGATCAGTGAACCACCTCGACCTCTAGTGGCTACTCGTTCGTTTTTAATTCGAATTACCCCGCTTTCCGACACAAAATTAGGGTTTCCATAAAAGTGACCTACGAAATTAAGAAAATCTAGCCACACTCGTCCGGTAGCAAGTCCTGAACCACCGTTTTTTTTATCGCTTGATGGATTTCTCGAAGATTTTTCTCTGGCTATTTCTCTTACGTAATCGGCAAATACACTGTCGGTCAGATCTTTGGGTTCAATCGAATCTCGATAGCAGCGTTTGAGCAACTGACTGACCTTTGAACCATAATCACCAATACTACCACCCTTGTCGCCCCGCCTAGATAACCCTTCTTGGCCGCCGCGCCCAACCCGTTTCATCAATGATAAAATATAGAGGTTTCCTATCATACACGGTGTCTTGTCGGGCCATGCTATGTAGGTAATATTGCTAGCGTCTTGCTTATATAGACGATCAATCGAAAAGTGTCGGATGAGCTCGAAGCTCCCGAGAAGATGATAAATCTTTTCCGGGCTCACGCTCTTGCCAGGCTTATCGGTTACGGTACGCATTTAAATCTGTTACCTCTGAGCTAGGCGTAGGGAAGCGACGATTGAGTTGATCAAACGGATGGGAATTCATGTTCACAATAGCCCGGAGGCTATTTGATGCCGTTTCAACGCGATTTTCGCGGCTAGCGGCATCTGATCCATCGCTTATAATAATAAATTGATGTAAAGCCTCGCTGAGAGCGCTCAGAAGGATCATATTTGTTTGTCGTAAAATTTCCAGCTCGATCTCAAGTTCTTCTACCTTGAGTGTTAGGCCTGATTTACTTCTTTTGTTAGCCATTGCAGACTTTTTTTCGGAATACTCTAACGCTGCAATGGCTTTGCGACGTAAGTCATCTAGAGTCTTGTAGCCGCCAGAAATGCTATAGGCAGAGTGCGTTTTGAGTGAATTCAAGCTCATCGGGAAGGTGTTCATTTCCTGTCCCGACTCAGTCAATATAGTGCGCTGAAGCTTGGCCAGATTGGCTTGAGTTTTCAATGCTGTTCGAAGCTCCAGATCAGCAGCATGTTCTTTAGGGCGCTTGATAACATTGATGAGCATCTGCTGAATCGCATTAATTCCCGATGATATTTGAATGTCTTTAGTTAGTTTGCTCATCAGGCGCTCCTGGGCTTAGTCAGCTTGGCTATAATTTTGTAGCTCTCGCCATTCTCGTCAGTGAAAAATTCCGGCTCTACCTCAAGCCAGCCTTCTATCATCAAGTCGGTGATGTAATCTTCAATCGCATTGCTGTCAATCACCTCAACATCATCTGTCCCGTAGTGATCTTTTACCATCATCGCTAGATCTTCGTATTCAGAATAGTCGCCGGATTTGAGGCGCTCACCCAGATATTGTGCACCTGCGCTTCTTAAAATAGCGCCATCTATAGTTTCAGTAATATAGTGCCACAAATGGCTCGGATCTGTGTGGCCGAGCATCCACCGCAATGTGTCGAGATTGTTAAATTTACTGCAATAGAAAAACATCATCGCAAAAAAGCGGCGCAGTTGATGCTGTCGAATATATAGTCGTTGGTTTTCACTGTTCAGTGGAGTTTCAAAGTAATCGCAGAAAATATCAAGATTACTATTGAAGTTGCCTTTGGTGAGCTTGGCCGCTCCTCTGAGATGCGGAGTTGAGAAAAGCTTTTGATAGTTTTTTATGAACCCTATGCGTTTGAGGATCTTCTGCATGCGTATCAGATTTTTAATCATCTGTACGGCAATCGGGTCAATGGGGCGTGCTTCGATTAATCGCTTTCCTAAAGCGTATCGTGTGCTTTTTGCATTTAAGAAAATTAGCCAGGTCTCTGAAATGTCTAAGCAGGTGTGTGACATCAGGCCAGTTAGTTCACTCATGCGTCGAGCCATTAAAATACCAACCACGAGTTGAATGCCGCCTACGTAAACGCAGATCAATTCGTAGAGGCCACGGTTAGCTCTAAGGTCTGTGAAGTAATCATCTTTATTTCCTTTGTGAGGTGTCGAATAATCATGATCCTCATTAGGGATACCCAACGACAGCCTGGTTACTCCCTGTTCTACCAGTTCTGGGCCAACCAGTTGGCGTATTTTTTTGGAAGACAAACCCGCCGGTGATATTTTGAATCGTCGACACTCCAGCGCGATTCGACACATTGCATCAACAAGATTTTTACCGTGTTTAAAGTGGAGCTCCATAGCATCGCGAATGGATTTGAAGGCCACTTCTGATGGAAGGGTTTGAAAGCGTCCTAACTTCGACAACTTAGGCTTGAATTTCTCTGCTTCGATCAAGGCGCTAATTGATGGCGCGGGGTATCCCACCTCATGTAAACTTCCCAAGCTATATACCGCATGCTTATAGGAAGCGTAACCGCTTTCGCCCAGAAGAGCTTCATCGGATTTGCGTACTTGTGCTCGTGGATGCTCTCTTTCAAAGAGGCAAGAGTTTTCATTGTAAGTTAGGATTAGGTTGACTGGTTTTTGAGTTGTATTGCCCCAAATGCAGTGCTTATATATATCCCTTGAAAGCAACGCTGAGTTAGGTTGGCATCCGTGCCTTCCCTTGTAGTAGTACCCACGCAGGAACAGGCATGCTCTGATTTTCGGAATCAATTCTTCTTCAATACCTAAAGTGTCGTCATCCCTTTGCTCATCCGTTATATTCAGCATCTGAGGGTTGAGGCTGATGGTGTGCTCGACTTTTTCAGCACAGGTAGACTCTAACAATCCTAAGCAGAATTTCTTCAGCTCGTTCGTCCAATCGTGGATGGACTCGTGAGAGCTCGGGCTTTGGGATATTGTCTCTAACATCTCTATAAGGTTGCCGGACGTGAGTTCACCAAGTTTGAATTTGTAAATTTGATATCTGGCGCAATTAATCAATAGATAGTCGATCACACAGCAGGCTGTAGAAAAACGCTTGGCCTGCATCTCTTTAGATGTGGTTTCATTCGAGTGAGCGTCTCGAGTTGCACCAATAAGATAGTATTTGAAGCTCTCTAATAATATTGTATTTTTTTCATCAGTCAGCATACTTCCATCAGACAGCTTTACGCACCAATCGATGTGCAGTGGTAGTGTATAGCCAAAATTGTAATGCCACCGAGTGTCGTCAAAATTACTTTGCAGCCAACTTGCACTCCGATAGACCTCGCGCGGATCTTGCGTGAATTTCTTCAGGAACGCTAATTTAGGCGGCAGATTCATATATGAACTTCATCATAGATTTAGGGTTTGTTTTAGATTCGGCAAGAGTAAGGCTGTCCTGCAGGAGTTCATCGAACCCTTCTCGTATGTTGGCCGAGATCAGCGTGGTAATGTCAGACCAATATTTAGCTTTGGCGTTTACTTGGTCTGGCTTGGACGCAGAGCTGACTGCATCGCGCAACGAAACCAAGCTGGTCATCAAGGGAATGCTTATGGATATTAAAACTTTCTGCTTGTCTTTTTTGCTTCGGCGATTCTGTGATTTATCAGCATGGTTTTTTGGTGATTTCATGCCTTCAGGGATGTCTTTCAGTGCGTGGTGTGACAAGAATTCGTGTAGTTTTTCCATGGTTTCAAAGCCGCTAGCTTCTAGGAGATAAGGGCTATCCTTCATTGCCTCGATAATGATGCCTTTCTGGAATATTCTTATCCAGCGCGTTTGGAAGAAATCCAGGATAACTTGTGGCAAATACGAGCTAAGGAGATCGACTCGATACGTTTTATGGCCGAGGCTTCGAGCGAGCTTTGTTACACTGTTGTGAGTTAAATAGTTCTCAACAGCTACCGATGGCCGATAGTTGGTGGTCGAGACCCGGTTAACAAGCCGCCGCAACTCAGTATTTCCGAGGGAGCTGTGTCTTGCGAACTCAGCCACAATCGCATCCATCGTTTCTTTCTCCGTATATCCACCCCATCGTTTCATCCCGGGACGATTGGGTCGATTGATGTACTGGTTGCAATGAAGGAATAGGTATCGCCAATCGTCGATATCTGCTTCCCTGAGCTCTTTACGGAGCGGCTCGGTCAACTGAATCAGCATTCTGACCACTACTGCATCACGCGCAGCTAAATCGATCTTTTGTTCGCTTGACTTTC
The DNA here is from genome assembly GCF_049199985.1 of Pseudomonas kitaguniensis. NCBI lineage: Bacteria > Pseudomonadati > Pseudomonadota > Gammaproteobacteria > Pseudomonadales > Pseudomonadaceae > Pseudomonas > Pseudomonas kitaguniensis. Next base: position 58,263 of record NZ_JBLZPT010000019.1, on the reverse strand, counting down.
CTCCCTTGCGATCTTTGTATCCAATGAGCTGGTAACCGGTATTGGTTTTTAAGAAGCCGAAGGGATTACCGTTTTTATCATATAGCTCAAAATCTTTAAAAAAGCTTTCAGTTATTTCAGGATGCGAGCGGACGAGCATGAGCTGAAAAGCGATGAAGTCATAACCCTTAGGCAGGCCAAGCTCATTAGATATCTCGGCTTTTTGCATGGTACCGAAGCGTTTTGGATAGTCGTCCCGGAAGAATGGCAAACCATGCTCCTCAAACGATGCGCAAATGTTTTCTACGCCAATATCAGCGATCGATTTGGCGCTTGGATGCCTATCCTTGATAACAAATCCGGTTTTCGCCAATCGAATGCGACGGAGCTGCCTCTTTCGTATTTTCAAGCAGCGACTTCTCGCCCATTTGAATACGAGGTTGTTGTCTAGTTTTATCTTCTTGAAAAGTATTTCAATCGCTTCTGAGTCTGTCAGCTCGAGTGGGATTTCAGTGATAAGGTTATTTTTGACTTCTCGACCTTCGTCATTCTCGATCACTTTAGTGCGAGAGCCACATTTTTGAATAATAGGGACTTTGTTGAGTGCGCCACTAAATGGTTTTGGCCAAACGCCTGAGTCTAAAAAACTCTCGGTGATCGAGTTTATGAATTTTGAATAGACTTTTGATTTCGATTCGTTCTCTATGCCTGCATTGGAAGTCCTAATCCAACTATGGTTCAGATAGTTGTTGAACAGGTTGTTAATGCGAATCAGGCAGCTAAACGTCTCTGGCGAGTACTCAACCGCATTCGCAGCTACATAGTCGAGGAAATGATTCAGTTCCGCGTTTTCATTGCGCAGCTTTTTTTCGTGGATTTGATGATAGTGCTTAAAAAAATTCTCGGCGAATTCACTGCCATGCGAATGCCAAATCTGTGGCAGAGCAAGAATAATACTCGCACCTTTAGGGTCAGTAATAGTCCACCCATTCCAATATCTCGCAGCATGATGGTCTAGCTGGAGCTTCTGTTCTTCCCATACCGCTGCGCATTCGTTGAAGAAAGCTGGACTCTGTTCATAGGTGGCGCAGAGAGGCACGTGCTTCTGGATCTCATCCAAGAGCTTCATGAAGTTGGTTGCGTAGCGGCGGCGGGTTAGGTGAGCTCCGCCGATGAGGCAGTGACCGCTGAACGAACCGATGAACCCAATACACACGCGGCGGAAGCTTTTGTCGGACATGCCGAGGTACGTCACCGTCGTATCCGTCATGTGACAGTAAGCCTCAAAAAGCTTCATCAGGTACGGGAAGCTGCCCGCGGTGATGGCGGTGCTGCATTGCTCCATCAAGGCGCGTACATCCTGCGGCAGTACCCGGTACGGATAGTAGTCCAGAGAGGACGTATTTTTGATGATTGTCAAAAGATTCTGCTCCGATTCATGCGGGTGTAACGCTCTATTACGGGCTTTTTCTCACTTTTGACAACGTGGTGCAAGTGGCATAATCGGCGAGCGCAGCCTCGACGCCGACCTGGCGCTGGCCCTCAGCCTCAACGGTCGCGACTTGTTTCGCGATGAACAGCCGCTGAAAATCCTGCTGATGTCGGCCACCCTTGAAGGCGAACGTCTCGCCGCGTTGCTCGGCAATGCGCCGATCCTGCGCAGCGAAGGGCGCATGTTCCCGGTGCAGATGCGCTGGGGGCGGCCGTTCCAGGCCGGTGAATTTATCGAGCCGCGCGTGGTGCAAACCGTCCTCGAAGCGCTGCATGACGAGACCGGCAGCGTGTTGGTGTTTCTGCCGGGGCAGGCCGAAATTCGCCGGGTTAATCAACAATTGGCCGAGGCCCTCGGTGATCGCAGTGACGTGGTGTTGTGCCCGCTGCACGGCGAACTCGACCTGAATGCCCAGCGCGCCGCCATCGACCCGGCGCCCGCCGGCAAACGTAAAGTGGTGCTGGCCACCAACATCGCCGAGACCAGCCTGACCATCAACGGCGTGCGCGTGGTGATTGACGCCGGGCTGGCGCGGGTGCCGCGGTTTGACCCTGGCAGCGGCATGACCCGCCTCGACACGCAGCGTATTTCCCGCGCCAGTGCCACCCAGCGCGCCGGTCGGGCAGGGCGCCTGGAACCGGGCGTGTGTTATCGGCTGTGGTCCGAAGACCAACACGAAGGCTTGGCCGCCTATGGCAGCGCGGAAATTCTCGCCGCCGACCTCGCAGGCCTGGCCTTGCAACTGGCGCGCTGGGGCGTCACGCCTGGGCTACTGGTGTGGATGGACGTGCCGCCGACCGCCGCGTATGCGCAGGCGCAGGATTTGCTGGTGCGCCTCGGTGCTTTAAATGAACACACCTTGACCGCGCATGGCCAAAAAATGGCCGAGCTGCCGGCGCATCCGCGTATCGCGCATTTGCTGCTGCGTGGTCAGGATTTGGGGCTGGCGGCCACTGCCTGTGATGTCGCCGCGCTGTTGGGTGAGCGCGATATTTTGCGCGGCGGCGGCGCCGATTTGCACAGCCGGTTGGCGCTGCTGTCCGGCGAAGAACGGGCGCGCGGCGCGCAAGGTGGGGTGCAGCGGGCCAAGCAATTGGCGCGGCAATACCGCGGCTATTTAAGGGGCAAGGCGACGCAACCGGTGGCCGACCCCGACCACCCGCGCTGGCTCGGCGCGCTGCTGGCGCTGGCCTACCCCGACCGTATGGCCCAGCAACGGCGCCCCGGTGGCGCCGAATATCGCCTGGCCAACGGCCGCGCCGCGCTGTTCGCCGAGGCCGACAGCCTGATGAAACAAGCCTGGCTGGTGATTGCCGACCTCGGCAGTCGGCAGGGCCAGCGCGAAGAACGCATCTACCTCGCGGCGGACTTTGACCCGGCGCTGTTCGACAGCGTGCTCGCCGAGCAAGTGCGCAACGTCGACCAGTTGGACTGGGATGAGCGCGAGGGCGTACTGCGCGCCGAGCGCCAGCGCAAAGTCGGCGAACTGGTACTCAGCCGCGAGCCACTGACCGGCCTCGACGAAGCCGCGCGCAGCCAGGCGTTGGTCAACCTGGTGCGCCGCAAAGGCCTGGAACTGCTGCCCTGGACGCCCGAATTGCGTCAATGGCAAGCCCGCGTGATGCTGCTGCGCCAGCTTGATGCCGGTAAAACCAGCGAATGGCCCGACATCAGCGACAGCGCCTTGCTCGCCAGCCTCGAACACTGGCTGATGCCCTACTTGGGCAAAGTCTCGCGCCTCAGCCATTTTGGCAACCTGGACATCTCCAGTTTCCTGCACAACCTATTGCCCTGGCCGCTGCCTCAGCGCCTCGACGAACTGGCGCCGCAGCACGTGAAAGTACCGTCGGGCTCCTCGGTGCGTTTGGATTACAGCGAGCAGCCGCCGATTCTGGCGGTGCGCCTGCAGGAATTGTTCGGCCTGGCCGACACCCCGCGCATTGCCGGCGGCCGCCAAGTGGTCAAGTTGCACCTGTTGTCACCCGCGCGGCGGCCGGTGCAGGTGACGCAAGACCTGGCGAACTTCTGGCGCAGCACGTATGCCGAGGTGAAGAAGGATTTGAAGGGGCGCTATCCGAAGCATTACTGGCCGGATGACCCGCTGGTGGCGGAAGCAACGGCGCGGGCTAAACCGAGAGGTACATGATCGTTGCCACGCTGATCTGGCGATCTGGTGCTTACTGCGCAGCAGGCAGCAGGAACCGTGCAATCACTGGCAAATGGTTGGAGATACGCAACGTGTCCGCCTGCCGCACCTTGGCCTCTACCCGCTTGATACGCGGGCTGTGGAACAGGTAATCCAGCGTGCGGTCCGGGCCGTCCAGGCTCGGGTCGTTGGGGAAGTGCGTCAGCCACTGCTGCCGGTCGATACCGCTGGACTCGTTGTTGCTCGGGATCAGCGGGTATTTATCCCAGAGCAGGTGCAGTTCGCTGTCCGGCGAATACGCACTGCGCTTGTCGGCGTCCAGGCGCAGGAATTGCCCGAGGGGCAGCAGGTTGAAGTCCCCGCCGATCAGCCAGGGCGTGCCACGGCCTTCGAATTTATCGAGCAATTTCACCGTGGTTTTAACCTGTTCCAGTACCGCTGAGCGCCCAGGCGCACCGCCATCCAGGCGTGTGTTGAGCACCGCCAGTTGGCCGCCGTCGCTTAACGGCAGGTAGGTCAACAGCAAAGCGGGTTTGGGTTGGAACTGGCGGCTGATGAAGTCGGTCGAGGCGACGGGCAGTTGCAGGCGTTCGGCATGTTCGATCTGGTAGCGGCTCAGCGTCGCCAGTTTGCGCCCCACACTGCCGAAGATGTGCAGGTCGGGTACCAAATCGGCTTTCCAGTCGTAGGTTTGGGCGCTGCACGGGTAAAGGTCCGCGAGGCGTTCTTGCAACAGGGCAAGCTGGTCTTGGTAGTGCGAGCGTTTGGCGTTGTCGTCGAGTTCCTGCAGCAGCAGGATGTCGGGTTGTTCGTCGCGGACTACCCGCGCCACTTCATCCAGGCTGGCGGCCATGTCTTCGACGGTGGGCCGCTCGTCCGGGCCTTTACCGTCGCTAGTGTCGTACCAGAACACGTAGTTTTTGCCGGCCAGGTATTGCACGTTCCAGGTCATGACCTTGAGCGCCTGCCCCGGCAGCAATGTCGGCGCACGCGGCGCGACGCAGCTCACGGGCAAGGTTTGCTGGTCGGCCGGGCGCCAGGTCAGGCTATAGATCACAACCATCAGCAGGGCCGCGATAATCAGCAGGCTCAACAGGGTGATGCGCAATAAACGGGTCATCGGCTCGGCTTATAGCGTGTCAGAGGTGGCAGCGAGCATATCACCGCGCGTCGGCGTCGCCACCGATCAACATGAATAAACGGAACAGGACTACGCTGGTGAACAACTGCAGGAAGCTGTGGGCGCTGTCGATCACCACGCTCAGCAGCGGCGACGGGTCGGGATACGCCGCCACACTCGCGCCTTTAAGCAGCCACAGCGGCGTCATCACACACAGCAGGCACACCAGGATTCGCCAGAAATGCCCACGGGTCAGGCGAAAACTCTCCTTCATCGCTTCCAGCGCCGGCAGGCCGCGCAGCACCAGCAGGTACTCGGCAAACGCCAGCACCACCATCAACCACAGGCCTGGCAGAAAATACAGCGACAAACCGAGCAGAATCAGCAGCGTACTGACCGCCGTGAGCAGGGCGAAGCGTGGCCACAGGGTCAGGGCCATGGCCCATACAGCCTGTGTACGCGGCGACTCGCCACGGGTGCGCGCGTCCAGAAACACGATCAGCGCGCCGGTGTACAGCGGGTACACCAACAGGCCCACCATCACGCTGTAGCCGGGGAATGCATCCGGGCCCAGCGTGTGTTCGAGTAGCTGTTGCAGCAGGGCTTCGAGAATCACCAGCGGCAAACACAACTGCACGATGGCGCCCAGGTTGTGCCGGGTAAAACGAAAGGAGTCGCGCAATACGTCTAACGGATTCATCAGGGTCATCACAGGCTTGAAAGCAAGGGCCACACTTTAACCGATCAGGCCTTGGCGTTAGCAAACGTAAACCTTGCGTAAAGACCATTGAAACAAATAGTAACAGCCCCATAACTAGCGCGTAGCCCGCTTGACCACAGGCGGGGCAATGATTTCTACCGGCAATCTAACGAGGTCGCCATGAACAGCGAAGAGCAAACCCTGATCGATGGACTGTTTTCACGGTTGCAACAAGCCGAAACGGACTCAGCCCCGCGCGACGCCCAGGCCGAAGCGCGGATCAAGGAACACATGACTCGCCAACCCGCCGCCGGGTACTACATGACCCAGTCGATCCTGGTGCAGGAACACGCGATCAAAAGCCTCGACGCGCAGAACAAGCAGCAGGCGCAGCAGATCCAGCAATTGCAGGACGAGTTGCAGCAGGCCCGCGCTCAGTCGGCGCAACCGGCGCAGAGCAGCGGCGGCTTCCTGTCGAGCATCTTTGGCGGTGGTTCGCGTGACAGCCAACCGGCACCGAGCGCGCAGGCCCCGGCAGGTGGCGGCTGGCGTGAACCGGCGCGGCCGTCTTTCGGCCAGCCTGCGCCTCAGCAACAGAATTACGCTGCGCCGCCGCAGAATTACCAGCAACCAGCCGCAGCGCCGGTCGGCAGCGGTTTCCTCGGTGGCGCCCTGAAAACCGCTGCCGGCGTGGCGGGCGGCGTGATGTTGGCCGAAGGCATCAGCAGCCTGTTCCATCACAACCAGCAGCCGCAGATCGTTGAAGAAATCATCGAACAGCCGGCACCCGCCAGCGACCAAGGCAACTGGGGCAATGACGACCAGAAATTTGCCGGCAACGACAACTGGGGCAGCAACAACACCGACAGTTTCGCGGATAACGATTATGCCGACGACGCCTCGTCCTTCGGCGATGACGATTCGTTCGTCTGACACACGCAACGGCCGGGGCGCTTTGTCGCCCCAGGCTGATTTTTCTCGGAAACTGCCCCATGGCTGGCATACTGGCGCCTTTGCGGACCTTCGCGTTCGGGGTCCAAACGGCAGCCATGGGGAAGTGCGGTGAAGAAAATTGCGGTGTTCGCCGATGTACAAAACCTCTACTACACCGTGCGCCAGGCCTATGGCTGCCACTTCAACTACGCCGCCCTGTGGGCTGACATCAGCGCGCGCGGGCAAATCGTCGAGGCGTACGCGTACGCCATCGACCGTGGCGACAGCAAGCAACAGCAGTTCCAGCAGATCCTGCGCAACCTGGGTTTTACGGTAAAACTCAAACCCTACATCCAGCGCGCCGACGGCTCGGCCAAGGGCGACTGGGACGTGGGCATCACCCTCGACATCATGGACGCCGCCGACCACGTCGACGAAGTGGTGCTGGCCTCCGGCGACGGCGATTTTGACATGCTGCTCGAACGCATCATCCAAAAGCACGGCGTTGAAGCCATTGCCTATGGCGTGCCGGGGCTGACGGCCAACTCATTGATTCGCGCCGCCAGCCGCTACGTACCGATCGAAGGCGCGCTGTTGCTTAAATGAGCCCTGCGGCTTAATAAATTGTCAGACGGAGTTGGAACAGGTTTGGAACGTATAGCGGTCATCGACTTTGAAACCACCGGCATCACGCCGAGCAGCCACTGCCGGGCCACGGAAATTGCCGTGGTCATTCTTGAGCGCGGCCAAATAGTGGACCGCTACCAGAGCTTGATGAACGCGGGCGTGCGCGTGCCGGGTTTTATCGAACAACTCACCGGCATCAGCAACGCCATGTTGCGCAGCGCGCCACCGGCTGAGCGTGTGATGAACGAGGTGAATGAGTTTGTCGGCGTGACGCCGCTGCTGGCGCACAACGCCGCGTTCGACCAGAAGTTTTGGGATTACGAACTGGGCCTGATCCGCCGCACCCGCCTGCAAAAATTCGCCTGTTCGCTGCTGCTGGCGCGCCGGTTGATGCCGTCGGCGCCGAACCACAAGCTTGGCACCCTGAACACCTTCGCCCGTTTGCCGCACACCGGCAAGGCTCACCGGGCGATGGCGGATGCCGAGATGGCCGCCAACCTCACGGCACACCTGGCCCAGCAACTGCGCGGCACGCACGGCTTGCGTGAACTGTCGCACGACCTGCTGTGCACGTTGCAGAAAGTGCCGGCGGCGAAGATCAATGAGCACCTGAAAAAGCACCGCGGGTTCTGAGCAACGGCACTGATCGTTCCCATGCAACATGGGAACGATCTTCAGAACACTGAAGATTCAAATGTGGAGATCAAAAAGTAGAGATTCAAATGTGGAGATTAAAATGTGGGAGGGGCGGTGCGACGATTCGACTTGCTCCCGATGGCGGTGTGCCAGTCAGCTCATCTTTATCTGACCCACCGCCATCGGGAGCAAGTCGAATCGTCGCACCGCCCCTCCCGCAGTTATTTATGCGGCGCCTATCGAGGCTGCACACACTCCAACGCCCGATCTACAACTTCCTTCGCCATCCCCACCAAATGCATCACCGCACGCTGCTGCGGGTTCACTGCATCACCCAACACATTTGTCGTCTCCACCGCGCAATGCAGCAAATCGGCCGCATGGGCGAGGGCATCTTCGAAGCTCAGGTTGTCATTCAGCACAAAGTTGGGCGCATCCGGGGCGGAGGCTTTGAGGTAGTAGTCGATGGCTCGACGATTGAGCAGGGCGTCTTGGCTGAGGACCGTGGGTGGATCGGGGGTAACTTTGACCATGGTGGAATTCCTTTTGTTACGGAAGGAGCTGCATCCATTCGCTTGCACGCGAAATAGGGTGGCAGCGGTACGCGGGTGTGCAAGACCGGGAAAAAAGGTAAACCCAGCAGATCCGAAGATCTCCCGCGCACCGCCGCCATTACAGATCAACACCAAGCATTGATACACCCGTGTTAATGCGTTCAGACGTTTGTACGGATTTTATTCGGTCGGACTTGCACGTCCGGTCACCGAAAACTCGATGACTGGGCGAGACTAGCGACCTAATCCGGCGGAAACAAGGCCGTGGAATTCTCTAGGAAATTTCCCGCAAATGAAAGGGATCGGTCTTGCTGGCCATTGAAACATCAGGCATTGGGGAGGGTTCTTAAGATTTCCCGAAACAGTCAGTAGGTTGAGTCTGATTCCTGTGTAGGACGCTGCCACTGACGCCCTCGGGAGCACGTCGAATCGTCGCACTGCCCCTCGCACATTTTGAATCTGCGCCCGCCAGCGGTAGATCAGCCCCCATTTTTGCCATTGCCCTCCAACTGCCCCAGCGGCACTCGCCGCTCTATCGCGCTGGATAAAATAATCGAGGTCTTGCTGAACCCGAACTTTGCGATCCGGTTGATCAGGTTCTCCAATTCCGGCATCGAGCCCACCGCCGCTTGCATGATCACGCAGGGGTCGCCGGTGACGCGGTGGCATTCGGTCAGCTCGGGAATTTCGGCCAGTGCGTCGTAAACCTTCTGGCTGCCGTGGTTGGTCAGGCGCACTTCAATGACGCACTGGATCGGTAACCCGACTTTGGACAGGTCGACCTTGGCCTGATAGCCGGTGATCACGCCGCTGGCCTCAAGCTTGGCCACGCGTTCGGCGACGGCGGGCGCGGAGAGGTTAACCGTGCGCGCGAGTTGCGCGAAGGACGCGCGGCCGTCTTCGAGCAGGGCGCTGAGGAGCATGCGGTCATATTTGTCCATGATAAGGCGCCTGGAATACGTGGCTTTCGAAAGTACGGTTTATAGCGCTCATAACCATGCTTTGAAAAGTGTATGGGCGGTTTAAACAGGTTTTGTAACTTATGTTTAACGGCCCGCCTTTCTAAAATAAGCCTCCCTTATTCTGCCGCAGAGCTACCCAATGCCAGGCCCACGTCGTTTTCCCTTACCGTTGATCGCTGCCTTTTTTGCGTTGTATGTGATCTGGGGGTCTACCTACCTGGTGATTCGGATCGGCGTGGAGTACTGGCCGCCGCTGATGTTGGGCGGGATTCGTTTTCTGCTGGCGGGTGTGGCGATGTATGGCTTTTTACGCTGGCGCGGTGCGCCGGCGCCGACCTGGGCGCAATGGAAGGCGGCTGCCAAAATCGGCATTTTGCTACTGACCTTCGGTAATGGCGCGGTGACGGTGGCCGAACACACGGGGGTTGCCTCCGGCGTGGCCGCGCTGGCGGTGGCGACGGTGCCGTTGTTCACGTTGTTGTGCGGCTATTTCTGGGGGGCACGTAACACCCGCCTGGAGTGGGCCGGGGTGGTGCTGGGGATTATCGGCATTGGCATGCTCAACCTGGGCTCCAACCTGCAATCGAGCCCGACCGGTGCGCTGTTGTTGCTGTTTGCTGCCGCTTCCTGGGCGTTCGGCTCGGTGTGGAGCAAACACTTGCCGCTGCCTGCGGGGGCTATGGCCAGTGCGGCGGAAATGATCATCGCCGGTGCCATGCTCTTGCTGGGCAGTGCGCTGACCGGTGAGCGCCTGCACGCCATGCCGCCGCTTGAGGGCTGGCTGGCCCTGGCCTACTTGGCCGTGTTCGGCTCGGTCATCGCGTTTAACGCGTATATGTATTTGCTCAAGCACGTACGCCCGGCGGCCGCGACCAGCTACGCCTACGTGAACCCGGCCGTCGCGGTGTTGTTGGGCATTGTGTTTGTCGGCGAAACCATCGGTATGGAAGAAGCCCTGGCGATGCTGGTGATCATCAGCGCGGTGCTGTTGATCAGCCTGCCTCAGTGGCGCAAGCCGAAGCCGGAAATAAGGTAAACTGCGGCGCATTACGGCTTTGCGCTGAATTTTTCCTACGGTAAACACATGACTTTCGCCACCCTTGGCCTGATCGAACCCTTGCTGCGCGCCCTTGAGACGCTTGGCTACCAGACCCCGACGCCGGTGCAGGCGCAAGCGATTCCGGCGGTGCTGGCCGGTCGCGACCTGATGGCTGCGGCCCAAACCGGCACCGGCAAGACCGCTGGTTTCGCCCTGCCGCTCCTGCAATTGCTGACAATGGAAGGGCCGAAAGTCGCCGCCAACTCGGCACGCGCGCTGATCCTGTGCCCGACCCGCGAGCTGGCCGAGCAGGTTCACCAAAGCGTTGCCGAGTATGCACAACACCTGCCGCTGACCACGTATGCGGTGTACGGCGGCGTGAGCATCAACCCGCAGATGATGAAGCTGCGCAAAGGCGTCGACATTTTGGTCGCTACGCCTGGCCGCCTGATCGACCTGTTTCGCCAGAACGCGCTGAAGCTTAATCAGCTGCAAACCCTGGTGCTGGATGAAGCCGACCGCATGCTCGACCTGGGTTTCTCCGAGGAGCTGGCGAACATCTACCGCATGCTGCCGAAAAAGCGCCAGACCTTGCTGTTCTCCGCGACGTTCTCCGATGAAATTCGCCAGCTCGCCGGGCAGATGCTCAACGACCCGCTGACGGTCGAAGTCAGCCCGCGTAACGTGGCCGCCAACACCGTCAAGCAGTGGGTGGTGCCGGTCGACAAGAAGCGCAAGGCCGAGCTGTTTGTGCACCTGATGCGCAAAGGCCGCTGGAAGCAGGTGCTGGTGTTCGCCAAAACCCGCAACGGCGTGGATGCGTTAGTGGATAAGTTGCAAGGTCTGGGCATCAATGCCGATGGCATCCACGGTGACAAGCCACAAGCGACCCGCCAACGCGCGCTGGACCGTTTCAAGTCCAGCGATGTGCAGATTCTGGTGGCCACCGACGTGGCGGCGCGCGGGTTGGACATCGAAGACCTGCCGCTGGTGGTCAACTTTGACCTGCCGATCGTGGCCGAGGATTACATCCACCGTATCGGCCGTACGGGCCGGGCGGGCAACACCGGTGAGGCGATTTCGCTGGTGTGCGCCGATGAGGTGAACATGCTGTCGGCCATCGAGATGCTCACGCGTCAGACCTTGACCCGGCACATGGAGCAGGATTTCGAACCGGAGCACCGCGTGCCAGACACCGATGCCAGCGGGCAAGTGGTGAAGAAGCCGAAAAAACCGAAGAAACCTAAAACTTCGGGCGGCGGCGGTAAGCGCAACTTGGGCAAGTGGGTGGACAGCGGGGAAGCGTCGCCGGTGGAACCTTCGATTAAACCTGTGCGTAAAGTGCCTGTTTTTAATACGGGGCCGCGTAAGAAGAAGTAGGCTTTTGTTGATCAATTAAGCGTGGATGAACGAGTAAGCGGTGCAAGGCCGCTTACTCGTCGCGTATAAAGCGCCGCGACGATAGTTTAATAGTTATATAAGTTTATTGATGTCTGCGCGTGTAGACATTTTTAGTCATTATGCAGCCTGACCCTATCGGGAACTTAGAGCGTTCGCTTGCCACTGATGTCGTAGACTGGAAAATTAACGATGTACGTGCAGTGAGGGTTTTTTATGGTGGCTATTCCTGTTGCGGTTGTGCTTGCCGGGTTTGCTATATGGGGGAAGGTTGAATCTGATAGCGCCCTTACAAAGCAGAACGCTGCGAAGACGTGGAAGACGTTCGAAGCTCGTTTGGACCATGCCTTCAATAAGTATAAGAGGCATGAGGGGAAGGGGGAGTTTGCGCAAGCGATCAATGCGCTAAAAGATTATATTGCCTTGAACAGGCAGCGTGGGTCGGTGTCGCCTCAGGACGAGAAGATGTTAGGCAGGATGCTTGATGATTTGACGTTTAAAGGCCAGGCAAAAGGGCTGGCCCTTAGCCGTGAGTTTAAATCCACCGAGGAACGCTTGAGCGACGATCCTTATGCGCGCGCTGATGCTCACTACGAATACATAGAAAAGTTGAAGGTTGCTCTACCTGAAGACGACACTTTCTTACGCAAGGAAGTGGAACATTATGGCCGGTTAAATCCTCAGATTTCCTTATACGATTGATCTCTGGCGCAACGAGCGTTATGGCGCACGCTGAACGGCCACTGAGCTAATGGGTGACCCAAGCGTTTTCCTGTCTCGGTGCGTTGGCTACAGGCGCCGGCATAGGTGTTATTGCCTGATCCAGGTATTTCCTGTATTCGCGGAAAACGGGATAAAAAGCATCCCGATGCCAAATGCGCTTTCACTCCAGCGAACAGCTCACCGGCTTTTTTCTGCGTTTTCAAGTTTGGCGGCAGTCACCGCTCTATTCCTTCCCGCCTCAATGGCTGGCTTGGTCAAGGACAGCCACTCCAGCACGCCGCGCCCAGCCGCCCGGCCGCTGGCAAAACACCCGGTCAGCAAATACCCGCCGGTCGGCGCTTCCCAATCCAGCATTTCCCCCGCACAAAACACCCCCGGCAATGCTTTGAGCATCAAGCGCTCATCCAGCGCCTCGAACGGCACACCACCCGCCGTGCTGATCGCTTCGTCCATCGGCCGGGTTTTCACCAGGTTCAGCGGCAACGCCTTGATGCTCAGCGCCAACTGCGCCGGATCATTGAAGTGTTGCGCAGGCGCCAACTCACGCAACAGCGCGGCTTTCACCCCATCCAGGCCCAGTTGGCTGTGCAAATGTTTGCTCATCGAGCGCGAACCACGCGGTTTGGCCAACGCGGCCTGCACCTTGTCCAGTGGTTTGCTCGGCAACAGGTCGATGTGCACGGTGGCGGAGCCGTGCCGATTGATCGCTTGCCGAATTGGCGCCGACAGCGCGTAGATCAAACTGCCCTCGATACCGCTGGCCGTGACCACGCATTCCCCGAGCCGAGGTGTGTCATCCGCCAACCCGATGGCGACGTTTTTCAACGGCGCGCCCGCGAATTTGCTGACCATCAATTCGCTCCAGGCTGACACCTCAAAGCCGCAGTTACTCGGTTGCAGTGGCGCACACGGCACGCCTCTTCCCTCCAGCAATCTGAGCCAGGCACCGTCGGAACCCAAGCGCGACCAACTGCCGCCGCCCAAGGCCAGCAACACTGCGTCGCTGTGAACAGTTTTATCGCCATCCGGGCTGTGGATAAGTAAATCGCCATCGGCATTCCAGCCCAGCCAGCGATGCCGGGTGTGGATAACCACGCCGTGGTCGCGCAGGCGCTTGAGCCACGCGCGCAGTAGCGGGGCGGCTTTCATGTCGGTAGGGAAGACTCGGCCCGAGGTGCCGACAAAAGTTTGAATGCCCAGCGCGTGAATCCATTCGCACAAGGCTTCGGCACCAAATGCGCGCAACAACGGCGCCACGTGCGGCGCGCGTTCGGCATAGCGCGACACAAACGCCGGGTAAGCCTCGGAGTGGGTGATGTTCATACCGCCCACACCGGCCAGCAGGAACTTGCGCCCCACCGACGGCATGCCGTCATACAGGTCGACCCGCACGCCCGCTTGGCTCAAGACTTCAGCGGCCATCAGCCCGGCAGGGCCGCCGCCGATGATGGCAACGTGTGTGGAGGCGGTTTGAGGCATGGGCAGGGCTACGTTCGCTGAATAGGCCGAGCATTCTACCCGAGGACAGCCTGGCTGCCTGATCAAAAAACGTACACTTTCCTGTAGGCCATACGGCTGTTCGCTCTCAGCGCCTTACGCTCAAGTTATCCACAGGCCGTTCCACAGGCATTGTGGGTAAGCTTCACAGTTCAATGACAACCTGATGACGCCCATACTCGCTGCGCGCTGTGGTGCAGGATGCCGTGGCGGCGGGCCAGGGCAGGGCGGTCTTTGCTGTAGCCGCCACCGATCACGCCCATCACCGGGATGTCGCGCCCCAGGCAATGGCGCATCACGCTTTCATCACGTGCGGCCACGCCGGCGTCTGTCAGCTTGAGGTAACCGAGGGCGTCATCCTTGTGCACGTCTACACCGGCGTCGTACAGCACCAGGTCGGGCTGGTAGAGCGGCAACAGGTAGTTGAGCGCGTCGTCCACCACCTTGAGGTAATCGGCATCGCCCATGCCCATGGGCAGCGGGATGTCCCAATCACTTTGCGCCTTGCGCGCGGGGAAGTTCTTTTCGCAGTGCAGCGACACGGTGATTGCATCCGGCGTGTCGTGGAGGATGCGCGCGGTGCCATCGCCCTGGTGCACGTCGCAGTCGAAGATCAGCACGCGGTTGACCCGGCCGCTGGCCAGCAGGTACTGGCTGATCACCGCCAAGTCATTAAAGATGCAAAAGCCTGCCGGGTAATCGTAATGCGCGTGGTGCGTGCCGCCCGCCAAGTGGCAGGCCAAGCCGTGCTGCAGCGCTTGTTCCGCCGCCAGTATCGAGCCGCCGACCGCGCGCACGGTGCGCCGCGCCAACGCTTCGCTCCAGGGCAGGCCGAGGCGCCGTTGGTCTTCGCGGCTCAACTGGCCGCTCATGTAGCGTTCGATATACCCAGGGTCATGCGCGAGGGCCAGAATCTCTGGCGGGCACAGCGCCGGGCGCAGCAATTGGCTGTCGTGCGTCATGCCGCTGTCCACCAAGTGGTCGCGCAACAGGCGAAACTTGTCCATGGGGAAGCGGTGTTCCGCCGGGAACTCGGGGCTGTAGTCATCGTGGTAGATCAATGGCAAAGGCATGGGATTTTCTGACGGGAACCTGCGAAGGATCTTACCAGCGCTGTACACTCACGCACATCGCAAGGGAGGGGACCCATGGAGCCGATACTGGAATTGGAAAGCGCACGCCTGGTGCTGCGCCAATGGCGCGACAGCGACCTGCCGGAATTTGCGCGTATGTGCGCCGACTCGCAGGTGATGCGCTATTTCCCGGCCACGTTGGGCCACCTGGAAAGCGCCGCGTTGATTGGCCGGATTCGCGGCCACTTCGCCGAGTATGGCTTTGGTTTTTGGGCCTTGCAGCGCAAGGACACCGGCGAGTTTATCGGCCTGACCGGGTTGCAGAATGTCAGCTTTGAAGCCGACTTTGTGCCAGCAGTAGAGATTGGCTGGCGCTTGGCCCGCGAGCATTGGGGCTTGGGTTACGCCAGTGAAGCGGCCTGGACCGCGCTGCGCTGTGGGTTTGACCGGTTGCAGCTGGATGAAATCCTCGCCTTCACCACCGAAACCAATTTGCCATCACAAAAAGTCATGCAAGCCATCGGTATGCATTACGCTCCCCAGGCAGACTTTGAACACCCCAAAGTCGCAGCCGATAACCCGCTGCGCCACCATGTTTTGTACCGCATCACCCGCGCCCAATGGTTGGACACGCTGCATGGATAAGCAGCCCGGAATGCCTTATCGATTGTTGTAGGAGTTGCTCAATGAGCCAAGTATTGGAAGACCTAGTGGACTTGCTGACCCTGGAGCCGATCGAGGAAAACCTCTTTCGTGGCCGCAGCCAAGACCTGGGTTTTCGCCAACTGTTCGGTGGCCAGGTGCTGGGCCAGTCGTTGTCGGCCGCCAGCCAAACCGTCGATGAAGCGCGGCACGTGCATTCCTTGCACGGCTATTTTTTGCGCCCGGGCGATGCCGCGTTGCCGGTGGTGTATTCGGTGGACCGGGTGCGCGATGGCGGCAGTTTCAGCACGCGCCGGGTCACGGCGATTCAGAAGGGCAACCCGATTTTTACCTGCAGCGCGTCGTTTCAATATGACGAGGAAGGCTTTGAGCACCAGACCACCATGCCGGTGGTGGTCGGCCCGGAGAACCTGCCGTCGGAACTTGAGCTGACCAAACAGCGCGCGCACCTGATCCCCGAGCACATGCGCGACAAGTTGCTGTGCCCCAAGCCGATCGAAGTGCGCCCGGTCACCGAAAAAGACCCGTTCAACCCGCAGCCGTCCGACCCGGTCAAATACGTGTGGTTTCGGGCCGACGGCGCGCTGGCCGACTCGCCCGCGCTGCATAAATACCTGCTGGCCTATGCCTCGGACTTCGGCCTGCTGACCACCTCGTTGCTGCCGCATGGCAAAACTGTGTGGCAAAAAGACAT
Organism: Pseudomonas kitaguniensis; assembly: GCF_049199985.1. NCBI lineage: Bacteria > Pseudomonadati > Pseudomonadota > Gammaproteobacteria > Pseudomonadales > Pseudomonadaceae > Pseudomonas > Pseudomonas kitaguniensis. Next base: position 42,027 of record NZ_JBLZPT010000019.1, on the reverse strand, counting down.
GCAAGTCGCCAGCCTCGACCACGCGCTGTGGTTTCACGCCGACTTGCGCGCCGATGACTGGTTGCTCTACGCGATGGACAGCCCGTGGGCGGGTAATTCGCGCGGTTTCTCACGCGGCAGCGTGTACAACCGCGCCGGGCAGTTGGTGGCGTCGGTGACGCAGGAAGGCTTGATCCGCCATCGCAAGGATTGGTCATGAGCCTGTCGCACGTTAAGCACTGGGTGTTCGACATGGACGGCACGCTCACGGTGGCTGTGCATGACTTTGCCGCGATTCGCGTGGCCCTCGACATCCCGCCCGAAGACGACATTCTCACGCATTTGGCGGCACTACCGGCGGATGTCGCGGCGGCCAAACATGCCTGGCTGCTTGAGCATGAGCGCGAGTTGGCGCTGGGTTCGGTGGCGGCTGAAGGTGCGGTGGCGCTGGTGCGCGAACTGGCCGGGCGTGGCTATCGCCTGGGCATTTTGACGCGCAATGCGCGCGAGTTGGCGCACGTCACGCTGGAGGCGATTGGTTTGGCGGACTGCTTTGCGGTTGACGATGTGCTGGGGCGTGAGGACGCGCCGCCCAAGCCTGACCCCGGTGGTTTGCTGAAACTGGCGGCGGCTTGGGCGGTTTCGCCCACGCACATGGTGATGGTCGGGGATTACCGCTTTGACCTGGATTGCGGGCGGGCGGCGGGGGCAAAGACGGTGCTGGTGAATCTGCCGGAAAACCCGTGGCCGGAGCTTGCAGATTGGCATGCTGAAGACTGTGCGGACTTGCACCGGATGATCCAGCTCTAGCTCTAGCTCTAGCTCTAGCTCTAGCTCTGGCTCTGGCTCTGGCTCTGGCTCTGGCTTTAGACACTGGAGATCAACTGTGGGAGGGGGCTTGCTCCCGATGGCGGTGTTTCAGTCAGAACATGTGTAGCTGACCCACCGCCATCGGGAGCAAGCCCCCTCCCACAGTTTGATTCCCACAGTTTGATACGGTTTTTTCAGTTATTTCCCGAACAGTACGTTCTCGCCTTCAGGCGAAGTGAATATCCCGTCGCCGTTATGCCCAACCCCCGGCACTTCCACCAGCGTGTGGCTCAGCTGCGGATGACGCGCTTTCAGGTAGTCAAAATAATTGTGCCCGCGAATCAGCCGATACGCGCCCTGGGTCTCGGCTTCGCAGCTCTTATCCAGCGCCGGGTGATTCGGGTCGGTGTCTTGCTGGCCGAGCAGGTAGGTGACGTTGCGCGACACGTAGGTTTGCTCAAGCCGCGTTGCGCTCTGGCCGTCGGCGTAGGCCGGCAGGTGTTGCATGCCGTACTTCCAGTCGTTGAAGCCAGGGCAACTGGCGGCGTCGAACTTCACCGGGCGCTGCGCGCTGAAGTAGGCGTAGGTCGATGGGTTCGCCACCACGTAACGCAGGCTGATGCCTTCGGTTTTCAACAGTGGGTGGTCGTGGCCGGTGAGGGCGAAACGCTGCACCACTTGGCCGCCGCCGGAGTGGCCGGCTACCACGATTTCTTTCAGTGCCGGGAACAGCGAGCGGTTGCCCAAGTGTTTGATGATGTGGTCGAGCGCGCCATAGGAGCTGACCTGGCCTGGGCCGGTCGACGGCTCGCCGGCCATCCAGTCATTGCCCTTCCAGCGCAGCACCTGGTCGCCCAAGTGGTTGCGCTTCACGTCTGAGGCGTTCAGAAACTGCGGCGCGATCACCAGTGTCGTGGCGCCAAGCCCGGCATGCTCGGCGGCAGATTCACCGCTGTGCAAGTAGGTCTGCGCGTTGCGCAGGCGACCGTGCACGATGATCAGCGCGCGGGTAACGTTGGGCAGCGGCTGGCGCCAGTCCTGGCTCAGGCCCACGCTGAGGTCGCCAGCCTCCAGGTGCAAACGATCAGGGCTGACGTCTTTGACGCCGTGTTCTTTCTCGGCTGCCCAAGTGAAAGGCGCGCAGGTGATCAACACGCCCAACAGCAAACCCAATCGTTTTTTCATTTAGAGGCTCTTGGCGGCAAAGGTATCGCATTGAGTGATCTGGCCTTGGGCGAAGCCGGTTTTGAACCAGCGAACCCGCTGCGCCGAAGTGCCGTGGGTAAACGAGTCCGGCACCACGCGCCCTTGACCCTGTTGCTGCAAACGGTCATCGCCGATGGCGTTGGCCGCGTTCAATGCTTCTTCGATGTCGCCGGGTTCCAGCCAGTTAAGGCGCTTTTGCGCACGGTTGGCCCACACGCCGGCAAAACAGTCCGCTTGCAGCTCCTGGCGTACCAACAGGCCGCCGTCGCCCTGCATCGGCCGGCCTTGTTGGCGCGCGGCCTGGATCTTCGACGATATGCCGAGCAACGTTTGCACGTGATGCCCGACTTCGTGGGCGATCACATAGGCCTGCGCGAAATCGCCGGCGGCCTGGAAACGTTGCGACATTTCCCGGAAGAAATCCAAGTCCAGGTACACCTGTTGGTCGGCCGGGCAATAAAACGGGCCGCTGGCCGAGGTCGCGCCACCGCAGGCGGAATTGACCCGGCCACGGAACAGAATCAGTTTGGGGTTCTGGTAGGTCAGGCCGTTTTCCTTGAACACCTGGCCCCACGTGTCTTCGGTATCACCGAGTACGGCGCGCACAAAGTCGGCCTGCTCATCGTTGGCCGGCGGGGCCTGGCGCGATTGGGTGCTGGCGGTGGATGCCTGTTCCATCTGGCCGGTCAACTGGCCGAGGATCTGCATCGGGTCCTGGCCGGTCAGCCAGCCGATACCCACAATCAGCACAATCGCCGTGAGGCTCAGGCCCTTGCCGCCGCCAAAACGCATGCCGCCACCACCACTGCCGCTGTCATCGCGGGCATCTACCACGTTGTCGCTGCGTCGGCCTTTTTTCCATAGCATGAAGCAATCCTCTCGTTAAACCTTGGGAACAGTGTGGTGGGTGCGCAGGCATGGCGCCCGTTGAATGCGGTGTGAGCAACGCCTGCTCAGTCGCGGCAGTAGCCCTCGCCGGTATCGACAATCAGGCAGTCCTTTTTATCCGCCAGCCATTTCAAACCTGTCGCTTCACCGTCGCCGGCGCTCAGTTGTTGCGGGCCGTCCGGGCGGGTAAAGGTGATGCCATCTTCGTTGGCTTCACCTTTGAAGGTGCCCGAGTCGTCGGCGTCGACCCCGTATTGCATGGTCAGGAGGTAGTGGCCACGGCCAATGCTGTCGTCTTTGGCGATGGTCAGGTACAGGCCTTCGACGCCCACCCACTTGCCCACCCATTTATCCGTCGGTGGGGTGTGCGGCACCAGGGTCGCCTGCACCGACGCGGGGGCGGGTTTGGGGGCTTCTTTCGTCTCCTGATTACACGCGGCGAGCAGGGCGACGGCAGAAAGAATAAACAGTGTTTTTTTCATAGCGGCAGGGCCTTGGTTAAAAAGTACGCAACGCGCGAGCAAACCTGCAGCGTTGGACTCGAATCCGGTGATTTAGTGCGCTGTTCGCACGGTGTTTGGTCATGCTCTTGGGGCAGACGCAGGCCCGGCTGCTAGAGTAACGGGTTGAGTGCCCCAGCGTTCAGCGCGCCATGCAAGAGAACCCAATGACTGTCAGTACACCGCTCTCCGGCGTCAACCACCCCTTTAAAGGTATTTTGCTGATTGTGGTGGCGACGTTTCTGTTTTCCAGCCACGACGCCTTGTCCAAGTACCTGGCGGGGTTTTACCCGATTGTGATGGTGGTGTGGGCGCGCTACCTGGTGCACACAGTGTTGATGGCGGGCATCTTCCTGCCGCAATCGGGCCTGCGTGTGCTGCGCAGCAAGCGGCCGGGCATGCAGTTGGTGCGAGCGTTGTGCCTGCTGGCCACCAGCCTGTTTTTTACCACGGCGCTGCATTACATCCCGTTGGCTGAAGCTACGGCAGTGAACTTCCTGGCGCCGATTCTGGTGACCGCGTTGTCGGTGCCTTTGCTCGGCGAGCATGTCACGCGTGGCCAATGGCTGGCGGTGATCTGCGGGTTTATCGGCGTGCTGGTGATCATCCACCCCGGCGGCGAGCTGTTCACGCCTGCGGTGTTGCTGCCGCTGTGTTCGGCGATGTTCTTCTGCTTTTACCAACTGCTCACGCGCATCCTGAGCAAATACGACACCCCCACCACCAGCAACTTTTTCGCCGGCCTGTGCAATACCGTGGTGATGAGCGCGATGGTGCCGTTCTTCTGGCAAATCCCGACGCTGTGGCATGGCGTGTTGATGCTGGCGCTGGGCACCTGCGGGATGACCGCGCACTTGATGCTGACCCAGGCGTTCCGCTTCGCGGCGCCGGCCTTGCTGGCGCCGTTTGGCTATTGCCAGATCGTGTTTGCGGGGTTGTTGGGCTGGCTGGTGTTCAGCCATACCCCCGACATGACCACGGTGGTCGGCATCGGGGTTATCTGCCTGAGCGGGTTAGCCGCTGCCTGGCAGCAGCGGCGGCGCTGAATCACACGTCTACGCTGGGAATTTTGCGCGGCGCCATGAAGTACATCCACGTCAGCGCAATGAAGTACATCGCCGGTATCAGCGTGAACAGCACGGTGTAGTTATTATTGGTGACGGTGAGGATATGGCCGACGATCTGGGTCATGAACATGCCGCCGATGGCTGCGCACATGCCGCCGAAACCAAACACCGTGCTCATCATGTGCTTGGGCGTGTAGTCCATCACCAGGCTCCAGATGTTGGCGGTCCAGGCCTGATGCGCGCCGATGGCCAGCGAAATCGCGAACACCGCAACCCACAGTTGGCTGGAACCTGCGGCCATGATCACGCCGACGATGCAGCAGGCAAACAGCAGCATCGACAGCAGCCGCGCCTTGATCGAGTTCATCCCGCGGCCAATCAGGAACGACGACAGAATGCCGCCGCCCACGCTGCCGAAGTCGGCGGTCAGGTAAATGATGATCAGCGGGATGCCCATTTGGGTCACATTGATGCCGAGGTTGTATTGCTGGTTCAAAAACGGCGGCAGCCAATACAGGTAAAACCAGAACACCGGGGCGGTCAGCGAGTAGGCGATGGCGAATGCCCAGGTGCCGCGCATGCGCAGGATACGGCTGAAGGGCACGCTCGGTTGCGGCGGCTCGACTTCCTGTTGCACGTAGGCAAGCTCCGACTGTTTAACGCTCGGATGGTCTTCGGGGTTGTAGTACTTCAAGCCCCACAACAGCAGCCAGATACCGCCGAGTGCCGACATGCACAGGAACGCCGCCTGCCAGCCCCACACGTGAAGAATCAACGGCAACAGCATCGGCGTCATCATCGCGCCGACATTCGTACCGGCGTTGAAAATACCGGTGGCCACCGCGCGTTCACCGGCCGGGAACCACAGCCGCGTGGTCTTGACGCACGCCGGGTAGTTCGCGGCTTCGGTCAGCCCGAGGATAAACCGGCACACCATAAAACCTACGGCAGAGGTGGCCAGGCCGTGGGCGCCCGTGGCCAGGCTCCACAGCAGCACGGCGCAGAAGAACACGCGTTTTACGCCGACGCGGTCGATCAGGCGGCCCTGCAGCACGAAGCCGATGGCGTAGCCGACCTGAAACCAAAAGTTGATGTTGGCGTAGTCCATCGCCGTCCAGCTCATCTCCTTGGCCAAAATCGGTTGCATCACGCCCAGCGCGGCACGGTCGATGTAGTTCAGGGTGGTGGCGAAGAACACCAGGGCCAGCATGCCCCAGCGCGTTTTACCCACGGCCAGGGCGCCGCGAATCTTGTCGCCGATGCCGGCGTGCGGGTTGCCTGGGCGCGCGGCCAGGACGGAATTTTGCAGAGGCATGAGGTCGTACCCGTTTTTTGAAATTTTTATGGTGTGTTCTGGGTCTTTTTTTCTATGAGGGTTGCGTCGTTGATGGTGCGCAGTGGCTAAAAAATCGTCAATTCGCCGATTGCCATTTTGTTCGATAATCGCCCAAAAAACTAACCGGTTCGTACATTTCAATTGCTGTGTACAGTTTAGCGGCGAATAATTTGCCGTAAATAAGACGAGCCTCAAATGCCGGGAGTCGCCCCATGCAACGCTCCATTGCCACCGTTTCCTTGAGTGGAACCTTGCCGGAAAAACTCGAAGCCATCGCGGCTGCAGGGTTTGATGGCGTGGAAATTTTTGAAAATGACCTGCTGTATTACGACGGCAGCCCGCGCGAAGTCAGGCAAATGTGTGCCGACCTCGGCATTGCTATCACCTTGTTCCAACCCTTTCGCGACTTTGAAGGCTGCCGCCGTGACCGCCTGGCGCGCAACCTGGAGCGTGCCGAGCGTAAATTCGATTTGATGCAAGAGCTGGGCACCGACCTGGTGTTGGTGTGCAGCAACGCGTCGGCCGATTGCGTGGGCGACGAGCGCATTTTGCTCGACGACCTTGGCCTGTTGGCCGAGCACGCCGGCCGCCGTGGCCTGCGCATTGGGTATGAAGCACTGGCCTGGGGCAAGCATGTGAACACCTGGCAGCAGGTGTGGAACCTGGTGCGTCAGGTTGATCACCCAAGCCTCGGTGTGCTGCTCGACAGTTTTCACACGCTGTCGTTGAAAGGCGACCCGAGCGCCATCGCCGACATCCCTGGCGACAAAATCTTCTTTGTGCAAATGGCCGACGCGCCGATCCTGGCCATGGATGTGCTGGAGTGGAGCCGGCATTTCCGCTGCTTCCCGGGCCAGGGCGAATTTGACTTGGCGGGCTTTCTGGCGCCGATCATCAAGAGTGGTTACACCGGACCGTTGTCGCTGGAAATTTTCAACGATGGTTTCCGTGCCGCGCCGACGCGGGCGAATGCGGCGGATGGCTTGCGCTCGTTGCTGTACCTGGAAGAGAAAACCCGCCAACGCCTGGCGCAGGAACAGCCTGCCGCGCCGGTCGAGATACTGTTTGATACCCCGGCCGCCAGCGAATATGACGGCATCGAATTCCTCGAATTTGCCGTGGACGAAAACCTCGGCGCCAAGCTCACCCAATGGCTGGAGCGCATGGGGTTCGTCAAGGCCGGGCAGCACCGCTCCAAAAGCGTGAGCTTGTTGCGCCAGGGCGACATCAATTTGATCCTCAATAGCGAACCCTATTCTTTCGCGCATAACTTTTTTGAAGCGCATGGGCCGTCGTTGTGCGCCACGGCGATTCGGGTCAAAGACAGTGCCAAGGCGCTGGAGCGGGCGGTGGCCTTTAAAGGCCAGCCTTATCGCGGTTTGGTCGGGCCTAATGAACTTGAACTGGCGGCGGTGCGCGCGCCGGATGGCAGCCTGATTTACCTGGTGGATCAGAGCGAAGGCGGGCTGTACGACACCGACTTCAAGCTGCAAACCGCAACGGCTTCGAGCGGTGGCCTGCTGCGCATCGACCATATGGCGATGGCCCTGCCGGCCGACAGCCTCGACAGTTGGGTGCTGTTTTATAAAAGCCTGCTGGATTTTGAAGCCGATGACGAAGTGGTGCTGCCCGACCCTTACGGTTTGGTGAAAAGCCGCGCGCTGCGTAGCCGCTGCAGCTCGATTCGGCTGCCGTTGAATATTTCCGAAAACCGCAACACGGCAATTTCCCACGCGCTGTCGAGCTATCGCGGCTCGGGCGTGCATCACATTGCGTTCGACTGCGCGGATATTTTCGCCGAGGTCAGCCGGGCCAAAGAGGCCGGCGTGCCGTTGCTGGACATTCCACTCAACTACTACGACGACCTGGCGGCGCGGTTTGATTTCGACGACGAGTTCCTCAGCGAACTGGCGTACTACAACGTGTTGTACGACCGTGACGCTCAGGGCGGTGAGTTGTTTCACGTCTACACCGAGCCCTTCGAGGGGCGGTTTTTCTTCGAGATCATCCAGCGCAAGAACGGCTATGCCGGCTACGGCGCGGCCAACGTGGCGGTGCGCTTGGCGGCGATGGCCAAATCGCGCAGCGGCGCGGTGCGCCAGGCGCGGCTATAACGGCGGGGCGGGTGCTTCCTTCGGCGAGCGCCGCGCCGCATAATCACCGCCTGCATAACACAGGCTGTGAGCGCCCCATGACTTCGAGTCCCGAACTCCCCGCGGTGTCAGACGCACCGCGTAAGGGTCGTAAGAACAACCCCGGAAAGACCCGCGAAAACATCCTTCAGGAAGCCATCGTCGAGTTTGTTCAGCAGGGCCTGTCCGGCGCTCGCGTGGATGCAATCGCCGAGCGCATCCACACCTCCAAACGCATGATCTATTACTACTTCGGCAGCAAGGAGCAGTTGTACGTCGAGGTGCTGGAGAAGCTCTACGGCGACATTCGCAACACCGAAACGCGCATGAACCTCACCGAGCTTGAGCCACGCGAAGCGATCCGCCGCCTGGTCGAATTCACCTTTGATCACCACGACCAGAACGTGGATTTCGTGCGCATCGTGAGCATCGAAAATATCCACAATGCGGAATACGTGAAGCGTTCGGATTCGATCAAGGCGATGAACAGCAACATCCTTGAATCGTTGGGCGTTACCCTGCGACGCGGCGCCGAGATGGGGCTGTTTCGTGAAGGGCTGGAGCCGTTGGACGTGCACCTGCTGATCAACTCGTTCAGCTTTTACCGGGTGTCCAACCGCCATACGTTCAGTGAGATTTTTCAGATCGAATTGTCGGACGAGGCGATTAAACAGCGGCATCGAGAGATGATTTGCGAGTCGGTGATGCGTTACCTGCAGGCCTGAATGCATTCAATGTGTGAGGGGGAACGCCCCCTCCACTCAGGCAGTCATGCTCTGGAAGTGCGCCAGCATGCGCTGCGCATCGGGCGCCTCGCCACTGAACAACTCGAACGCCTTCACCGCTTGAAACACCGCCATGTTGCCGCCGTCCAGTGTGCGGCAACCCAACGCGCGGGCATCGCGCAGCAGCTCGGTTTCCAGCGGGAAGTAGACGATCTCCGCGACCCATAATTCAGCCCGCAACAAGGCCGCTGGCACCGGCGTGCCGGGCAATTTTGCCATGCCCATCGGCGTGGTGTTCACCAGGCCATCCGCCTCGGCCATGGCGTTCTCCAAGTGGCTGCCGACTTGGGCGCGACCGCCGCCGAAGCGTTGCGCAAGGTTATCCACAAGGTCGCGGGCGCGGGCCACGTCCACGTCGAAGATGCTCAAGTGCTGCACACCCTCGGCCAGCAGCGCATGGGCCACCGCCGCGCCCGCACCGCCGGCGCCCATCTGGACCACGCGTTGACGTGCGACATCACTCAAGTTGCGCCGAAAGCCTTCAGCGAATCCCAGGCAGTCGGTGTTGTGGCCGATACGTTTGCCGTGTTTGAACACCACGGTATTCACCGCGCCAATGCCACGCGCCTCGTCGGACAATTCATCGAGTAACGGCAGAATCGCCTGTTTGCACGGGTAGGTAATGTTCAGCCCGGTGAACTGCATCAGCTCGGCGGCGTCCAGCAGGTCGGGCAGGGCAGTGATGTTCAGTTGCAGCGGTTCCAGATCGATCAGGCGATACAGGTAGCGCAGCCCTTGCGCATCGCCTTCCTGCTCATGCAGAGCGGGTGTGCGGGAGGCCTGGATACCCGCGCCGATCAGCCCGGCGAGAATGCGCGGCTTCATTGGCCTGATCCTTTCAACGTGTGGCTGAAGTGTTCCAGCGCCAAATGGTAGCCATGGCTGCCAAAGCCTGCGAGCACCGCCTTGGCGATGGGCGACACAAACGAGTGATGCCGAAACGCCTCACGTGCGTGCACGTTGGAAAGGTGCACTTCAATCACCGGCACTTCACTGGCCACCAACGCATCACGAATCGCCACCGACGTGTGCGTCCAGGCCGCCGGGTTGATCACGATGCCGGCGCAACGCGCGCGTGCGCCGTGTATCCAGTCGAGTAACTCGCCTTCGTGGTTGGTCTGGCGAAATTCTATTTTGAGTCCGAGTTTTTCCGCGCTGCGGCCACACAGCGCGGCGACATCGGCCAGGGTTTCATGGCCGTAGGTGGCGGGCTCGCGAGTGCCGAGCAGGTTGAGGTTGGGGCCGTTAAGCACCAGCACGATGGGCTGCATCAGGGTGTCTCCAGACTTATTGTTCGTTGTGCAAATAAAATGTACCAGATGGTTAATTGGGTCAATCAGTCGCTCAAGATTGATGCTGCATGTGTTCGATTATCGAACGTTTAATCAATCACAGGCGTTTCTCGCAGCGTCGGCATGAGTGGTTACAAGACCAGATTCGCCGTCGCGCCCTGCGTGACTACCCTGTGAACCAGTGCTCGGATAAAGGCGCCGGTTGTCGGGTGATACATGAAAATTGTTACCTGACCGAAAATAACCTAACGGATGGGTTAAGATGAAAGTAGGTGCTTACAAAGGATGTGTGATTTCGGTATTTCTCAGGGATGAGCATTGCCCGCCCCACGTACATGTCAGGGGCAAGGAATGGGATGCGCGCTTTGGTTTCAGTTTTCTGGATGGGCGAGTGCAGTTGTGGGACGTAGACCCTGAACGCAGGCGACCGCCGACAGCGGTGCTCGAGGGCGTACGCAAGGCGCTGCTGCAGCCGCACTACTTGGCGCGTGCCCGCAGGATCTGGTGGGAGAAGCTGCAAACGGTTTGCCTGGAGAATCACTCCTGGGATTGGGAAAACGCAGAGGTTTTGCCTGGGCTGATCATTCAGCGCGGTGTTTATGTGATCGCGCGGGCCCGCCACGATGTGGTGGGGCAGAAAACAATTTTGAATCTGGTCAGGGCGCCGGGTTCTGTGGAGATCGACTTATGAAACAGATCGTAAAGGCCAACGTTTTACCCGATGTACCGCTCACCGAGGCCGACGTCGACAAGGCAATCGACCGTGGGCGCAAATTGAAGCGTTTGTACGCCAACGCCAGCAATGTGCGTCATGAAGACAACTGCATCTCCATTGGCTTCAGCGACGGCAGCCGCATCATGCTGCCGGTGGCGGGGTTGCCGGAGTTCGAAGGCTTTTCCCAAGAGGATTTTCAGCAGTTGGAGGTGGGTTTTGGCGGCAAGGCGCTGTGCTGTGAAGCGCGCGATCTGGATGTTTCGATTACCGGGCTGATCGCCACGAGCCAGCCCTTGATGGAATTGGCCGCAAGCCTGGTCGCATCGCGCAATGGGCGTAAAAGCAGCGCGGCCAAAACCGCTGCCGCCCGCGCCAATGGCAAGAAGGGCGGGCGGCCACGCAAGGAAACGTAAGAACGCCTATCGGCGGGTTAACAGCACGCCCGATTCCATGTGGTGCGTCCACGGGAACTGGTCAAACATCGCGCATTGGGTAATGCGGTGCGTGTCATGCAGTTGCGCAATGTTCGCCGCCAGCGTTTCCGGGTTGCAGGAGATGTACAGGATAGTGTCGAAGCGCCGGGTCAGCTCGCAGGTGTCCGGGTCCATGCCGGCACGTGGCGGGTCGACGAACACGCTGCCGAATTCATAGCTTTTCAGGTCGATGCCGTGCAGGCGACGGAACGGGCGTACTTCGTTGAGCGCTTCGGTGAGTTCCTCGGCGGAGAGGCGCACCAGGGTCACGTTACCCACCGCGTTTTCATCCAGGTTACTCAAGGCCGCATTCACCGACGTCTTGCTGATTTCGGTGGCCAGCACTTTGCGCACACGCGTGGCCAACGGCAGGGTGAAGTTGCCGTTGCCGCAGTACAGCTCAAGCAAATCATCCGTGCGATCGCCCAAGGCTGCGTACGCCCAGTTGAGCATCTTCTGGTTCACCGTGCCGTTGGGCTGGGTAAACGCGCCTTCGGGTTGGCGATAGCTGAACGTGCGGCCGCCGACCTCGAGTTTTTCCACCACGTAATCATGGCCGATTACATCGCGTTTGCCCTTGGAACGGCCGATGATGCTCACGTTCAACTGCGCGGCCAGGGCGTTCGCAGCGTTGTGCCAATGCTCGTCCAGCGGGCGGTGATAACACAGGGTGATCATCGCGTCGCCGGCCAGGGTGGTCAGGAACTCCACTTGGAACAGCTTGTGGCTCAGGGCGGCGCTGGCTTGCCAGGCGGCCTTGAGTTGCGGCATCAACTGGTTGATACGCGCGCTGGCGATGGGGAATTCTTCGATCAGGATGGGCGTGCGCTTGTCGTCCTGGGAAAACATCGCGTAGTGGCGCTCACCGCCTTCGCGCCACAGGCGAAACTCCGCGCGCAGGCGGAAGTTCTGCAGCGGCGAATCGAAAACCTCTGGCTCTGGCGCGTCGAACGGTGCCAGCAGGTCACGCAAGCGCGTGACCTTGTCTTGCAGTTGAGCGGTGTAGCGTGCGGCGTCAAAAGTCATGCGTTGAACCAGCCCAGCTTGATCACAAACAGAATCGACAGGATCACCAGTGCCGGGTTCAGCTCACGGTAGCGGCCCGAAAGCAGCTTGATGGCGGTCCAGGCGATGAAACCGAAGGCGATGCCGTTGGCGATGGAGTAAGTGAAGGGCATCGCCAGGGCAGTGATCACCACCGGCGCTGCCACAGTAATGTCATCCCAGTCGATTTCCGCCAGGCCCTGGGTCATCAGCACGGCCACAAACAGCAGCGCCGGCGCGGTAGCGAAAGGCGGAACGCTGGCAGCCAATGGCGAGAAGAACAGCGCCAGCAAAAACAGAATCGCGACCACGATGGCGGTTAAACCGGTACGGCCACCGGCGCTCACGCCCGCAGCGGATTCGATGTAACTGGTGGTGGTCGACGTGCCCAGCAGCGAACCGGCCATGGCGGCGGTGCTGTCGGCGATCAGCGCGCGGCCCATTTTCGGCATGTGGCCGTCTTTGCCCATCAGGCCGGCACGCTTGGCGACGCCGATCAGGGTGCCGGAGTTGTCGAACAGGTCAACGAACAGGAAGGCAAAAATCACGCTGACCAGGCCGATGTCCAGTGCGCCTTTGATGTCCAACTGCAGGAAGGTCGGCGCCAGCGAAGGTGGCATCGAAGTCACGCCGCCGAACGGGGTGAACCCCAGGGCGATGGACACGATGGTCACTGCCAGAATACCGATCAGCACTGCGCCGCGTACCGCCAGGGCTTCCAGCGCCACGATCAGCACGAAGCCCAAGGTGGCGAGAATCGGTGCGGGTTGTTTCAGGTCGCCCATGCCCACCATGGTGGCCGGGTTGCTGACCACGATACCGGCGTTGTGCAGGGCGATCAGCGCCAGGAACAGGCCGATACCGGCGGCAATCGCCGAGCGCAGGGGCAGGGGGATGCTGTTGATGATCCACTCACGGATGCGGAAGATCGACAGCAGGAAGAACAGCACCGCCGAAATAAACACCGCGCCCAGCGCCACTTGCCACGTGTGGCCCATGTGCAGCACCACGGTGTAGGTGAAGAAGGCGTTGAGGCCCATGCCCGGCGCCAGCGCGATCGGGTAGTTGGCGATCAGGCCCATCACGGTCGAACCGATGGCGGCGGCCAGGCAGGTCGCGACAAACACCGCGCCCTTGTCCATGCCGGTTTCGCCGAGAATGCTCGGGTTCACGAACAGAATGTAGGCCATGGCCAAAAAGGTCGTGATGCCCGCCAGTATCTCGGTGCGCACGTTGGTGTTGTGTGCCTTTAATTGAAACAGCTTTTCCAGCATGCCGGCTCCCTGTGACGCTATTTTGCGTCGTTATTTGTTGACCTCTAAGTCAAAGCACAAATTGCGCCAAGCGCCTGTGGTTTCAGAGAGGATCGGAAAAAGCGGCGCATCATACCAGCAGCCGAAGGCCAATGGCGCATAGGCTTGGTTTTGTGGGTATACGGCCTTGAGGCATACTGCAGCGACGTTTACTACGGGGTCGTTCACAGCATGAAAAAAGCCAGCGCTGGCAGTCTAGCTCTGTTCGCCCTGATCGGCCTGGGGCCGGTGGCACCGACGTGGGGCGCGACTGCACCGGCGTTGAGCGAGGTGCGCGTGTTCAAGGTCGAATCGGCGCGTTGCACCGAAACCATCCCCGAGCGGGCGACCAGCACCCAAATGTGCACACACCGTGGGCCTACCAGGGTTTCGGTGATGGAGGTTGGGCTGGGCAACAACCCGATGGGCCGCTTCGACGGCGCGGAGTTGAACGGGCAACGCACGCCGATATGCCAGGTCGGCACCATCAGCCAGGCATGCAATGGCGCCGGCACGGTGATGGGCTACATCTATGTGTTTGACCTGGATGTCGAAGCCCAAGGCTGGTTCCAATACAGCAACTCCTCGATCAACGGCCCGCAACACACCTTGAAAACCCTGCTCAATATCCGCTGATCAATTCTCTTGAACGCTCAAACCCACGGGAAGTCGTACCCCTGAGACGGCGACTTCCCTGAACGCCGCGGATGTACACCAACCCGTGAGGTGTTTATGAGCGCAACCCCTAATGGCGCGGCGGCCAAACCGTTCGTCAGCCACTCCATACGCCTGACCCTGAATGGCCAGGAACGCCAACTGGATGTGTTGCCCTGGACCACATTGCTCGACTTGTTACGCGAGCAACTGGACTTGGTCGGCAGCAAAAAAGGCTGCGACCATGGCCAATGCGGTGCCTGCACCGTGTTGCGCGACGGCAAACGCGTGAACGCCTGCCTGACCCTCGCCGTGATGTGCGACGGCGCCGAGTTGACCACCGTTGAAGGCCTGGCCAACGGCGACGAGTTGCACCCGATGCAGCAAGCGTTTATCAAACACGACGCCTTCCAGTGTGGCTACTGCACCCCCGGCCAAATTTGCTCCGCCGTTGGCCTGGCCAATGAAGGCCGTGCCCACGACACCGCGCAAATCCAGGAACTGATGAGCGGCAACCTGTGCCGTTGCGGTGCCTACAGCAACATCCGGGATGCCATTGAAGATGCCTTGCCCGCCTGCCGCACGCAGGGAGGCCAGCGATGAACCCTTTCCAGTACAGCAAACCCGCCGATGTGCACGAGGCCGTGCATTTGAGCAGTGCGGTGTCACGGTTTATTGCGGGCGGCACCAACCTGCTGGACCTGATGAAAGAGAACATCAGCCGCCCCGAACACTTGATCGACATCACCGGCTTGCCGCTGCAAGGGGTTGAGCCCACCGCAGAAGGCGGCGTGATGATCGGCGCCCTGGTGAGCAATGCTGATCTGGCCTGGCACCCGCTGATCGAGGCGCGTTACCCGTTGCTGTCGCAAGCGATCCTGGCGGGTGCGTCGCCACAACTGCGCAATATGGCCAGCACCGGCGGCAATTTGTTGCAGCGCACGCGTTGCTACTACTTCTATGACGCCACCGTGCCCTGCAACAAGCGCGAACCCGGCACGGGTTGCCCGGCGCGCACCGGCTTGAACCGCATCCATGCGATTCTTGGCGCCAGCGTGCAGTGCGTGGCCACGCACCCTTCAGACATGTGCGTCGCCCTGGCAGCACTACAAGCGCGGGTGCACGTGGAGGGCCGTGGTGGCCCGCGCGTTATCGAGTTTGCGGACTTCCATCGCCTGCCCGGTGATGCGCCGCAGCGCGACAACCAATTGGCCGACGACGAGCTGATCACCGCCATCGAACTGCCCGCCGACCAGTTGGCCAGTCACAGCCACTACTTGAAAATTCGCGACCGTGCTTCGTATGCGTTCGCCTTGGTTTCGGTTGCCGCCGCGCTGCAATTGGACGGTGACACTATCGTCGACGCCCGCCTGGCCCTCGGCGGTGTGGCGCATAAACCGTGGCGCGACCGTGCGGTAGAAGCCGCGCTGATCGGCCAGACCGTCAGCCGCGAAACCTTCAGCGCCGCCGCCGACGCCCTGCTGCAAGACGCCGAACCGCTCGAACACAACGCTTTCAAAGTCAAGCTGGCGCGCCGCGCAATTATTCGCGCCCTCAGCGACGCCGCTGTCGCAGGAGAACGCTCATGAGCGCTATCGGTAAACCTCTGGACCGCGTTGACGGTCTGCTCAAGGTCACAGGCCAGGCGCGCTATGCCGGTGAGTTTCCAGACAAAGACTTGCTGCATGGCAGCGTGGTCTCCAGCACCATCGCCAAAGGCCGCGTGCTGCGCATCGACGCCTCCAAAGCGTTAGCGCTGCCGGGCGTGGTGATGGTGCTCGATCACCTCAACCGGCCCAACATTGCCAGCTACGATGACGCGTTCGCCGACGCCGATGCCGCCGACGGCTCGCCGTTTCGGCCGCTGTATAACGACCGTGTGCTCTACAGCGGCCAGCCGCTGGCACTGGTAATCGCCGATAACCTGGAACTGGCGCGGCACGCAGGTTCCTTGGTCGAGATCGAGTACGCAAGCGAAGCCTTTGAAACCGACTTGGTGGCCCTGCAGGCGCAGGCGTACCCCTCGCCGCAAACGCCGCCTGAGCCGCGCGGCAACTTCCAGGCCGAATGGGCCGCTGCCGCCGTCAGCCTGGATGCGCACTACAGCACGCCCATCGAACACCACAACCCGATGGAACCGCACGCCAGCACTGTGCTGTATCAAGCGGATGGCACCCTGCATATCCACGACAAAACCCAAGGCCCGCAGAACTGCCAGGCCTATGTGCAAAAAGTCTTCGGGCTGGATAAAAGCCAGGTACGCATTTTTGCAGCGTTCGTCGGCGGTGCTTTCGGTTCGGGCCTGCGCCCGCAATACCAACTGCCGCTGGCCGTGATGGCATCGCTTGCGCTCAAGCGTTCGGTGCGCGTCACCCTGACCCGCCAACAGATGTTCACCTTCGGTTACCGCCCACGCACATTGCAGCGTTTGCAGATGGGCGCCGCCGCCAACGGTCGCCTGCTGGCGTTGGGGCACACCGCAATCGGCCAAACCTCGCGTTTCGAAGACTTCAGCGAGCACGTGGTGGAGTGGAGCGGCATGCTCTACCACTGCGACAACGTGCAGTTAACCTACAAGTTGGTGCCGCTGGATGTGTTCACCCCGCTGGACATGCGCGCACCGGGCGCCGCGTTGGGCGTGATCGGCCTGGAATGCGCCATGGATGAGTTGGCCTGCGCCTTGGGCATGGACCCGGTGCAACTGCGCCTGATCAACTACGCCGAGCGCAACCAGGCCGAAGACAAACCCTGGTCGAGCAAAGCCTTGCGCGAGTGTTACAGCGAAGGTGCCGAGCGTTTCGGCTGGGGCCAGCGCAACCCGGAACCGCGCAGCATGCGTGACGGCAACCAGTTGATCGGCTGGGGCATGGCCGGCGGCGTGTGGGAAGCCATGCAAATGAAGGCCAGCGCCAAGGCGCGTATCGATGCGCAAGGCAAACTGACCGTCAGCAGCGCCACCACCGACATCGGCACCGGCACCTACACGGTAATGACGCAGATTGCGGCGCAGGCGAGTGGCGTGGCGATGGCCGACATCAGCTTCTTGCTCGGCGACTCGTCACTGCCAACCGCGCCGTTGCAGGGCGGCTCGTTTACCGTGTCGTCGGTCGGCACGGCCGTGCAGCAAGCATGCGAAGCCTTGAACGCGAAATTGCTGAGCATCGCCCGAAAGACTTACCCGGTATTCAAAGAGGCAGAATCGGTACGTTTTGAAGACGGCAAACTGCACACCGGCGACGTCAGTGTGTCACTCGCGCAATTGGTCAAGGACGGCGGTGAGGACGCTCTGCAAGTGCAGGTCGACAGTGAGCCCGACAAGAAACGTGAGGGTTACGCCACGGCCACGCACTCGGCGGTGTTTGTTGAAGTGCGCGTGGATGAAGACCTCGGCACCATCAAGGTCAGCCGGGTGGTCAGCGCAATTGCGGCCGGGCGCGTAGTCAATCCGAAAATGGCGCGTAGCCAGATTCTCGGCGGCGTGGTCTGGGGGATCGGCATGGCGCTGCATGAAGAGACCCAGATTGACCATCAACTGGGGCGCTACATGAACCATAGCCTGGCGGAGTACCACATCCCGGTGAATGCCGACATCGGCGAGATTGACGTGATTTTTGTTGAAGAGCACGACGAAATCGTCAATGCGCTGGGATCCAAAGGTGTGGGTGAAATAGGCATCGTCGGGGTCGCGGCAGCGGTGGCGAATGCGATTTACCACGCCACCGGCAAGCGCGTGCGCGACTTTCCGATCACCCTGGATAAGGTGTTGTAGGGCACTTCTTCCAAATCCTGGAGATGCAACAGGTGGGAGGGGGCTTGCTCCCGATAGCGGAGTTTCAGTCGACGCATAAGCTATCTGGTCGATCGCCATCGCGAGCAAGCCCGCTCCCACAGTTTGAGCGTATTCCACACATGCACTTGGTCGAACTGTGGGAGGGGGCTTGCTACCTCCCACATTGGCCTTGTTGCCAGATTGGCTCAGGCGCCGGGCTTAATCGGTTCTTCCACCGGGACGTGCATGCGGTCGCGGTTGGCCAGGGTCGGGAAGAGTTTTATCCACACGCCGGTCACCACCAGCGTGCCGATGCCGCCCATGACCACGGCGGGCACGGTGCCGAACCAGTGGGCGGTGATGCCTGACTCGAATTCGCCCAATTGGTTGGATGCGCCGATAAACAGGCCGTTGACTGCACTCACCCGGCCGCGCATTTCATCCGGGGTTTCCAGTTGCACAAACGAGGCGCGGATCACCATGCTGATCATGTCTGCGGCGCCCAATACCACCAGTACGGCCATCGAAAACCAGAACGAGGTGGACAGGCCAAACGCGATGGTCGCCACGCCGAACACACCCACGGCGGTAAACATCACCCGGCCGACGTTGCGGTCGACCGAGAAGCGCGCCAGCCACAGCGACATCAACAACGCGCCCACCGCCGGTGCCGAGCGCAGCAGGCCCAGGCCCCACGGGCCGGTCAGCAAAATATCTTTGGCGAACACCGGCAACAAGGCGGTGGCGCCGCCGAGCAATACGGCAAACAGGTCGAGGGAAATCGCGCCGAGGATGTCCTGGCGGCTGCGAATAAAGCGAATCCCGGCCAGCAACGAATCCATCGTGGCTTTGGCTTTGTTCAGCGGGCTCTGGCGCGCGGGCAGGTTTAGCATCAGCACGCAGGCGATCAAGTACAGCACCACGGTCGGGCCATACACCCACACGCTGCCAAACGCGTACAGCAAACCGCCGAGCGCTGGCGCGACGATCGTCGCCAGTTGTTGCGCCGATTGCGAGGCGGCCACCGCGCGCGGAAACAGCGCGGCGGGCACGATACTCGGCAGCAACGCCTGGGTGGTGGGCATTTCAAAAGAGCGCGAGGCGCCGAGCAGGAAGGCGAGAATAAAGATCATCTCGCGGGTCACGTTGCCGGTCAGCCCGCCGATGGCCAGCGACAAGGCAATCAGCGCCTGCACGGTCTGGCAGATCGCGGCGACTCTGCGCCGCTCATAGCGATCAGCCACGTGGCCGGTGTGCAGCATGAACAGCACGCGCGGTATGAATTCCACCAGGCCCACCAAACCCAGGTCCAGCACGTTGCCGGTCAGTTGGTAGAGGTTCCAGCCAATGGCCACGGTGAGCATCTGAAAGCCGCTGGCGGTAAAAATACGTGCCAGCCAGAACGCGATGAAAGGGCGGTGGTGACGCAACAGCAACACAGGTTCACTAGGCATCAGGCAGTCAGATCTAAATCGGAAGGAGTAGCGAGATTAGCACCAAGCTGTAACAAATAGTTGCAAGGGTTTAATGCCCGCCAGGCTGAGGCAAGCTGTCACGCGGCAAAAGACCACGCCGTCCTGCAGCCAAAATGGGACTACTCTTTGAACAATGCTTGATCCAGATCAAAACCGGCCGCGGGATTGGTCTGGCGGCCGCAAGGCCAGAATCCCCGCGTGATGGCTAATAAAAGAAACGAATTGAAATTCGCCACACTCCATATCCGTGGGGGCAGTGGGTGCAGGCTCTCGCCGGCAGCCGGTATTACCTGACAGAGGAAGACTTATGTTCGGTTTGGAGGCGCTAGATCTCGCCCGAATTCAATTTGCGTTCACCATCTCGTTCCACATCCTGTTCCCGGCGATCACCATCGGCCTGGCCAGTTACCTCGCGGTGCTGGAAGGTTTGTGGCTCAAGACCCACAACGATACCTACCGTGACCTCTACCATTTCTGGTCGAAAATCTTTGCCGTCAACTTCGGCATGGGTGTGGTCTCAGGCCTGGTCATGGCCTACCAGTTCGGCACCAACTGGAGCCGCTTCTCGGACTTCGCCGGTGCCGTGACCGGGCCGTTGCTGACGTACGAAGTGCTGACGGCCTTCTTCCTTGAGGCAGGGTTCCTCGGGGTCATGCTGTTCGGCTGGAACAAGGTCGGGCGCAAGCTGCACTTCTTTTCCACAGTCATGGTGGCCGTCGGCACATTGATCTCGACCTTCTGGATTCTCGCCTCCAATAGCTGGATGCAGACCCCGCAGGGCTTTGAAATCATTGATGGCCGGGTGATTCCTACCGACTGGCTGGCGGTGATCTTCAACCCATCGTTCCCCTACCGCTTGATGCACATGGCCACTGCGGCGTTTGTGGCGACGGCGTTCTTCGTCGGTTCGTCGGCGGCCTGGCACTTGTTGCGCGGCAAAGACAGCCCGGCGATTCGCACCATGCTGTCGATGGCGATGTGGATGGCCCTGATCGTCGCGCCTATCCAGGCGGTGATCGGTGACTTCCATGGCCTGAACACCCTTGAACACCAGCCGGCGAAAATCGCCGCGATTGAGGGCCATTGGGAGAATATCGGCGATGAGCCGACGCCGCTGATCCTGTTCGGCTGGCCCGACATGAAAGCCGAAAAAACCAAATATGCCGTGGAGATTCCGTACCTCGGCAGCCTGATCCTGACCCACTCGCTGGACAAACAGGTGCCGGCGCTCAAGGACTTCCCGCCTGAAGACCGCCCCAACTCGACCATCGTGTTCTGGTCGTTCCGGGTCATGGTCGGCTTGGGCTTCCTGATGATTTTCACCGGTCTGTTCAGCCTGTGGCTGCGCCGGGGCGGCAAAATGTACACCTCAAGACCGTTCCTCTACCTGGCGTTGTGGATGGGGCCATCCGGCTTGATCGCGATTCTCGCCGGTTGGTTCACCACCGAAATCGGCCGTCAACCGTGGGTGGTCTACGGGCTGATGCGCACGGCGGATGCCTCGTCGGGGCATAGCCTGGTGCAGATGACGATCACCCTGGTGCTGTTCGTGGTGGTGTACTTCGCACTGTTCGGCGCCGGTTTGGGCTACATGATGCGCTTGGTCCGCAAAGGTCCTGTGACCCACGAAAGCACCGAGCCGACCCACGGTGGCCCAGGTCAGAAACGCACCCCGGCGCGGCCATTGTCGGCTGCCGATGATGGCAGCGATGACGGCCACGACCACCTCCAGCACAAGGGGCATTGAGATGGGTATTGATCTTCCGCTGATCTGGGCCGTGATCATCATCTTCGGCATCATGATGTACGTGGTAATGGACGGCTTCGACTTGGGTATCGGCATCCTGTTTCCGTTTATTCCGGGCAAAGTCGACCGTGACGTGATGATGAACACCGTTGCGCCGGTCTGGGACGGTAACGAAACCTGGCTGGTACTCGGCGGCGCGGCGTTGTTCGGCGCGTTCCCGTTGGCCTATTCGGTGGTGCTGTCGGCGCTTTACCTGCCGCTGATTCTGATGCTGATCGGGCTGATCTTTCGCGGCGTGGCCTTCGAGTTCCGCTTCAAGGCCAAGGACGATAAACGTCACCTGTGGGACAAGGCGTTTATCGGTGGCTCAATTGCCGCGACGTTCTTCCAGGGCGTAGCGCTCGGTGCGTTTATCGACGGTATCCCGGTGGTCAATCGTCAGTTCGCCGGTGGCTCGCTCGACTGGGCCACGCCGTTCACGATGTTCTGTGGCGTTGCCTTGGTGGTTGCGTATGCCTTGCTCGGTTGCACCTGGCTGATCATGAAGACCGAAGGCAAGTTGCAAGAGCAGATGCACAATTTGGCGCGGCCGTTGGCCTTTGTGGTGTTGGCGGTGATCGCCATCGTCAGCCTGTGGACGCCGCTCGCGCACCCCGAAATCGCCTCGCGCTGGTTCACCTTGCCGAACTTGTTTTGGTTCCTGCCGGTGCCGATTCTGGTGCTGGTGACCATGTACGGCTTGATCCGCGCGGTGGCGCGCCATGCACACTACACGCCGTTCCTGCTGACGCTGGTGCTGATCTTTCTCGGCTACAGCGGCCTTGGGATCAGCTTGTGGCCGAACATCATTCCACCGTCAGTCTCGATTTGGGAAGCCGCCGCGCCGCCGCAGAGCCAAGGCTTCATGCTGGTGGGCACGCTGTTTATCATCCCGTTTATCCTGGGTTACACCTTCTGGAGCTACTACGTGTTCCGCGGCAAGGTCACCCACGAAGACGGTTATCACTAGGAGGCGCGTACCATGGCCAGCAAACCTACATTGCACGAGATCGAACAGGCCGAGAAACAGCCGCTGTGGCGGCGCTTGGGGTGGTTGGCGATGATCTGGACCGGCAGCGTGCTGGCCCTGTTTATCGTCGCCAGCCTGATGCGCATGTTCATGAACGCGGCCGGCTTGACCACGCACTGACATCCCAATCCGGGCTTCGCGGCCCGGCTTTTCAGCCCTGCCTCTCGAAAGATTGGCAGGGCTTTTTTTATTTGCGCGCTTTGAGAATCACGAATTTTGGCGTGGCGGCGACTTGCTCGACGCCACGGAACAGCCGCGCCAGCTTGCTGTGATAACCCAAGTGACGGTTGCCGACGATGTAGAGCGCGCCACCGACCACCAGCGCCTCGCGTGCCTGTTGGAACATGCGCCAGGCCAGAAAGTCGCCGACCACTTGCTGCTGATGAAACGGCGGGTTGCACAGCACCACGTCCAGCGATTCTGGCGCCTGGCCAGCCAGGCCATCGTCGGCGCGCACTGACACATCGCGTGCGCCGAGGGCTGCCTGCCAGTTTTGCAGCGCAGACTGCACCGCCATGTACGACTCATCCACCAGCGTGTACTGCGCGTCGGGGTTTTGCAGGGCACTGGCAATCGCCAATACGCCATTGCCGCAGCCCAGGTCTGCCACGCGGGCGCTGCCCAGGTTTGTCGGCAAATGTGGAAGGAAGGCGCGCGTGCCGATGTCCAGCCCTTCGCGGCAGAACACGTTCGCGTGGTTCAGCAACGTAATGGCCGGTGTGTCGAGGGTGTAACGGCTCGGGTAGGGCGAAACTGCAACGGGGCGAGCCTCCACCGTGGCGATCAGCAGCCGGGCTTTTTTGACCGCCAGTGACGCGTGCATCGGGCCGATGTAGCGTTCCAGTAACTCGCCTGCCGCCCGTGGCAAATGCTTGACCATCGCCCCGGCAACCACGTGTGCGCCCGGCGCCAACTGCCCCTGCAGGCGGATCAGTTGTTCTTCGAGCAAGGCCAGGGTTTTCGGCACGCGAATCAGCACCCAATCAAACGGCCCCGCCGGCACGTGGCTGCCAGGCACAAACGGCACCGCATCAAACGCCTTGCCATTGCGCACCAGGTTCGTTTCAAAGCCTTGGGCTGCCAGAAACGAGTCGCCGCTGGACGTAACCTGCAACTGCCCTTGAAGGCTGGCCGCCAGGGCGCCAAAGCTGTCATTAAGCACCAATACGCGGGTTGCAGCGCCTGGCTGCTGCTCGGCCAGGTGGCTGAGCAGGTACTCGTCGGCAGCATCAAAGGCTTGCAGCGGGTCATTGTGTTGCGCGGGCTGACGGATCAGGTCGAGCTGGGCGAAGGGGCTGTCAAGCAGGGGCATGGCGGGGGAGGCTCTGGGTCATCGATGGGTGTTGGCGGGCGTGGGCAGCCGGCGCAACCGACTGAGTGAACGGCGAGGCGGCTCCTGCTAGGGGCTGCGTCAACACTCAGAATGGGCTGCAAATGTTACTTTTTTTTCGGAGGGATTACATGCGATGTTTCCAGGCCTGTTAAAACAGCCCTGCTTTGGAGGCACACAGCACGGCGGCGATCTTGTTGCTCACCCCAAGCTTCTTCAGGCAGCTGCTGATATGAAAACCCACGGTGCGCTCTGACAGGCACAGGATCGTGGCGATGTCACAGGCCGTCTTGCCCATGGCTGACCACCTGAGAATTTCTGTTTCTCGCGGGGTCAATTTGCACGGCGCACTGATGTTCGGTGCGTAGGCATATTTTTGTGCCATCACTGCATGCATTGCGTGGCACAGCCACATCACCTGGCCGGCTTTCTCGTACAGCTCTTCAGGGCTGACTTCGCCAGTACGGCGACCCAGCGTCAGCATGCTGAACATTCCCTGGAAGTCATGCACTGCTTGAGTCCAGCCTAAATGCAGACCAAATGATTGGGCCAACGACCATAAATTTGGCGTGCTGCTGAAGGCTTTCTCATCCCACACAATAGGCATTACGCTGCGCTTGCAGTGAGCGACGATAGGATCAATTTCAAAAAAGTGCGCTTGCTTATAAAGCGTGTTCCACTCATTTGGATAGTTGTTTAAGTTGATCGGTTTTGTTGGATTAGTCGGTTGCTGGGGGCTCATCGTAAATGAGCAATATTCAAAGCCTAGCTGGTAGGTGTGGTTAATGACCATCTCATAAATAGTGGTGATCTTGTCCTCACCCTCAAGTTTGGGAATTTTCGTGTTGCGCCAGTTGATCATCCGATGCCCTCCATGCATTTGGGTGTGTTGGCCCCTCATGGAGCCTACGGTTCACGGAAGTGAGTGTAGGATATGTACTACATCTTCGTGGGAAAAATGTCTGCGCTCATCCGTATTGAAGGTTCTTGAGCGTCGGCAGCAATCGGGGTTTTTAAAAAAACCAAGATGAACGTGGAAGAACCTCTGTTATTTCAAAGGTGTCCAGCCGCTGATGTCTGGATTTGCTGCACTCATTAATCGTGTGCAGGAAGATAGGGCATAACTAAATGATTAGTTCAATTTGCCAGTGAGTACGAGGGCTACTGTCTTAAAAAACTAACACTTTCACGCTTGTCAGCGCACGCACGGTCAATGCCAGTACAAACCAGCGGTGTTTCCCGGCACGACTTTGAGGGACACTGGGGCACCTGTTGAACGGAGCCCGCCATGACGGCCAGCGCTGAAAAATTTACCCGCCAGACCCTGCTCGACGTGCAGTCACTCACCCCCAGCCTGTTTACCCTGCGTACCACACGCGACCCGGGCTTTCGGTTTACCGCTGGCCAGTTCGTGCGCCTTGGGGTGACCAAGGCGGATGGCAGCACGGTATGGCGTGCCTATTCGATTGTGTCTTCGCCGTTTGACGAGCATCTCGACTTCTTCTCTATCGTGGTGCCGGGTGGCGAATTCACCAGTGAGTTAAGCCGCCTGCAGGTGGGCGACACCTTGATGGTGGAGCGCCAGGCCACGGGATTCCTGACCTTGAATCGCTTTATAGACGGGCGTGACTTGTGGTTGCTGGGCACGGGCACTGGCGTGGCGCCGTTCCTGTCGATGCTGCAGGACTTCGAGGTCTGGGAAAAATTCGAGCGCATCATCCTGGTCTACAGCGCGCGCGAATCCAGGGAGCTGGCGTACCAGTCGCTGATCGCGACGCTGGGTGAGCGTGAATACCTGGCCGAGTACGCGCACAAGCTCATCTATATTCCCATCGTCACCCGTGAGGTTCAGCCGGGCGCGCTGAACGGGCGCATTACCACGTTGATCGAGAACGGCGAGCTGGAGCGCGCCGCCGGCGTAGAACTGACCCCGCAACATTCGCGCGTGCTGATTTGCGGCAACCCGCAGATGGTCGATGACACCCGCCAACTGCTCAAGCTTCGCGACATGCAATTGAGCCTCAGCCGGCGCCCTGGCCAAGTGGCGGTGGAAAACTACTGGTAATAAAAAAGGCGCCTGTCACCAGGCGCCTTTTTTCCAAGCCAGTGCTGATTAAAGCGGCTTGTCGTTCTGTGCCTTGAGCAGATCACGGATCTCGCTCAGCAGCACCTCTTGCTTCGTCGGCGTCGGCGGCAAAGTGGGGGCCACGGCCTCTTCGCGCTTCAGGCGGTTGATGGCCTTCACACCCATGAAGATCGCGAACGCGACGATCAAAAAGTCGACCACGCTCTGGATGAACTTGCCATAGGCCAGCACCACTGCTGGCACATCGCCTTGAGCGGCTTTGAGCGTCACCGCCAAATCACCAAAGTCCACACCGCCGATCAACAGACCGAGTGGTGGCATCACTACGTCGCCTACGAACGAGGAAACAATTTTGCCGAAGGCAGCGCCGATGATGATACCGACGGCCATATCGACCACATTACCTTTGACCGCGAAGGCCTTGAATTCACTGATCACGCCCATAGGTTATTCCTTGTTACAGATGAGTAGAGTGAATGGCAGTGTAAGTCAGTCGCAGAGGGCTTGCCCGACACAACCGTTTACACTGTTGATTTTTATCGACACATCAAATCGTAAATAGTTTGCAAAGTGCCAGTAATCGCGCGCGAAATACTCGCTATTTCGGTGGCGGGCCACATTATTTTCTTTATCGAGCAGGTACAGGTTTTCTATTTATCTTCTGGCGTTCAGGTCATTAGCCTCTGACAAGCACAACTGAATGTGTACTAAAAAAACCAGAGGAAACCATGATGAAGAGTCCAATGAGCCGCGGGCCGGTTTCAGCGCGATATGCGCTGGCACTGGTGAGCGTAAGCCTGCTTTCTCTCTCCGTACACGCCGCAAACCTGACCCGCGATAACGGCGCCGCCGTTGGCGATAACCAGAACTCGCAAACCGCCGGAGCCACTGGCCCGGTGCTGCTGCAAGACGTGCAGTTGATTCAGAAGTTGCAACGCTTTGACCGTGAACGCATCCCCGAGCGTGTGGTACACGCCCGAGGCACCGGCGCCCACGGTACATTCACCGTGACCGACAACCTCAGCGACCTGACCAAGGCCAAGGTATTCGCCGCCGGTGAAGCCACGCCGGTATTCGTGCGTTTCTCTGCTGTGGTGCACGGCAACCATTCGCCGGAAACCCTGCGTGACCCGCGCGGCTTCGCCACCAAGTTCTATACCGCGGACGGTAACTGGGACCTGGTCGGCAACAACTTCCCGACGTTCTTTATTCGCGATGCAATCAAATTCCCGGACATGGTTCACGCCTTCAAGCCGGACCCACGCACCAACCTCGACGACGACTCGCGCCGCTTTGACTTCTTCTCGCATGTGCCAGAGTCCACCCGCACACTCACCGAGCTGTATTCCGACTCGGGCACCCCGGCCAGCTACCGCGAGATGGACGGCAACGGCGTGCACGCCTACAAGCTGATCAACGCCAAAGGCGAAGTGCACTACGTCAAGTTTCACTGGAAAAGCCTGCAAGGCATCAAGAACCTTGATCCCAAGCAAGTCACCGAAGTGCAGGGCCGTGATTACAGCCATATGACCAATGACTTGGTCACGCATATCAACAAGGGCGACTTCCCCAAGTGGGACCTTTACGTGCAGGTGCTCAAGCCTGAAGACCTGGCCAAGTTTGATTTCGACCCGCTGGACGCCACCAAGATCTGGCCAAATGTGCCTGAGCGCAAAGTCGGGCAAATGGTGCTGAACCGCAACCCGGGCAACGTCTTCCAGGAAACCGAGCAAGTCGCCATGGCCCCGGCCAACCTGGTGCCGGGCATCGAACCGTCTGAGGATCGCCTGCTGCAAGGCCGTGTGTTCTCCTACGCCGACACCCAAATGTATCGCCTGGGCGCGAATGCCCTGCAACTGCCGATCAACGCCCCACGCGTCACCGTTAACAACGGTAACCAGGACGGCACGCTGAACAGCGGCAAAACCACCAGCGGCGTGAACTACCAGCCAAGCCGCCTGGAGCCTCGCGAAGAGCCAAAAGACGCGCGTTACAGCCAACTGGCGCTGTCGGGCAGCACCCAGCAAGCGAAGATCCAGCGCGAGCAGAACTTCAAGCAGGCCGGTGACCTGTACCGCTCCTACAACAAGAAAGAGCGTGAAGACTTGATCGAAAACTTCGGCGGCTCGCTGGCCACCACCGATGACGAGAGCAAGCACATCATTCTGTCATTCCTCTACAAGGCCGACCCGGAATACGGCACCGGCGTGACCAAGGTCGCCAAGGGTGACCTGGCCCGCGTGAAGGCGTTGGCGGACAAGCTGACTGACTGACGTTGGTGACAGTCGACGCCCTGCTTTCGGGCGTCGACCTCTTGAGGAGAAAAGCCCATGCGTATTTCAATTGGTTTACTGCTGGCAATGCTCGCTTTTGTCGCCCATGCCGAGTCCCCCGACCCGGCGGTGCTCAAAGCGCAGCTACAGGACTACTATTTCGATGCCGCGCGCCGTGGCGATGTCGACATGCTCAACACCTTTATCGACTCTGGCTACAGCCTCAACACCCAGGACGATAAGGGTTACACCGCGCTGATTCTCGCCGCCTATCATGGCCAGGGCCCGTTCGTGGAGCGCCTGCTCAACGCCGGTGCCGATGCCTGCGTGCAGGACAAACGCGGCAATACCGCGCTGATGGGCGCTATTTTCAAAGGCGAGCTGAAAATCGCTCAACGCCTGCTGTCGACCGACTGCAACCCCGACCAACGCAACAGCGCCGGGCAGACCGCAGCGATGTACGCCGGGCTGTTCAAGCGCGTCGAATTGCTCGATGAGCTAAAGGCCAAAGGCGCCGACCTCAACGCTGAAGACCCTATCGGCAACAGTGCTTCACGATTGGCCAGTGGTGAAATCCGGACCCCGGCGCCGCGCTGAGCTATCATCGCGGTTTTTCGGTTGGAGGTTCTTGAATGGCAAAGGCCAAGCGCATGTACGGCTGCACCGAGTGCGGCGCGACCTTTCCCAAGTGGGCTGGCCAGTGCACCGAGTGCGGCGCGTGGAACACCCTGACTGAAACCATGATCGAAAGCGGCGGCGCTGCAGCCCCCACCGGCCGCGCCGGCTGGACCGGGCAACAGGCGCAGATCAAGACCCTGGCCGAAGTCAGCGTCGAAGAGATTCCGCGTTTCTCCACGGCTTCCGGGGAACTCGACCGCGTACTCGGCGGCGGCCTGGTGGACGGCTCAGTGGTGCTGATCGGCGGCGACCCCGGCATCGGTAAATCGACCATTCTGCTGCAAACCCTGTGCAGCATCGCCAGCCGCATGCCGGCGCTGTACGTCACCGGCGAAGAATCCCAACAACAAGTGGCCATGCGCGCGCGTCGCCTGGGCTTGCCCCAGGACCAATTGCGGGTGATGACCGAAACCTGCATCGAAAGCATCATCGCCACGGCCCGCATCGAAAAGCCCAAGGTGATGGTGATCGACTCGATCCAGACGATTTTCACCGAGCAACTGCAATCGGCGCCGGGCGGCGTGTCTCAGGTGCGCGAAAGCGCGGCGCTGCTGGTGCGGTATGCCAAGCAGAGCGGCACGGCGATCTTTTTGGTCGGCCACGTCACCAAAGAAGGCGCGCTGGCGGGGCCACGGGTGCTTGAGCATATGGTCGACACCGTGTTGTATTTTGAAGGCGAGTCCGATGGTCGGTTACGCCTGCTGCGTGCGGTGAAAAACCGCTTTGGCGCCGTGAACGAATTGGGCGTGTTTGCCATGACCGATCGCGGCCTGAAAGAAGTCTCTAACCCGTCGGCGATTTTTCTCACGCGTGCGCAGGAAGAAGTCCCTGGCAGTGTGGTGATGGCAACGTGGGAAGGCACCCGCCCGATGCTGGTGGAAGTTCAGGCGCTGGTCGATGACAGCCACTTGGCCAACCCGCGCCGGGTCACGCTTGGCCTGGATCAAAACCGTTTGGCGATGTTGCTCGCGGTGTTGCACCGTCACGGCGGCATACCGACCCACGACCAGGACGTGTTCCTCAACGTGGTCGGCGGGGTCAAGGTATTGGAAACCGCGTCCGACCTGGCCTTAATGGCGGCGGTGATGTCCAGCCTGCGCAACAAACCACTGCCGCATGACCTGCTGGTGTTTGGTGAAGTGGGCCTGTCGGGCGAAGTGCGCCCGGTGCCCAGCGGCCAGGAGCGCCTGAAGGAAGCCGCCAAGCACGGCTTCAAGCGCGCGATCGTGCCCAAAGGCAATGCGCCGAAGGAAATGCCGCCGGGGCTGCAGGTGATCGGCGTCACGCGCCTGGAACAAGCCCTGGATGCGTTGTTCGAATAACCCGCCAAACAGACTACCAAGCCCGACTTGTGGGAGGGGGCTTGCTCCCGATAGCGGCCTGTCAGCGACACATAAGTGCCTGACACACTGCTATCGGGCGCAGGCCCCCTCGCACATTTGACAGGTGTTGCCGTTAGATTTCCAACAACGCCGCCAGCTCCCGGTGCAGCTCATCCTCATCACCCAGGTTCAACTCGATCAGCCTGCGCAAGTGGCTGATCGAGTCCAGGTCAATGTGCTCGCACACAAAACCCAACTGCCCGTGATCATCGTGAGTCAGGCGCACCTGCATCTGCACGTCGGTTTCAGCGTCAAGGTGAATATCCACATCGAAAGCGGCGTCGGCGCTGCCCAGCCAAGGCTGCGGCCGTTGCACCAACAAACCTTTCAGCGACAAATCGACTAACTGCACCGACCATT
This sequence comes from Pseudomonas kitaguniensis, assembly GCF_049199985.1. Taxonomy (NCBI): domain Bacteria; kingdom Pseudomonadati; phylum Pseudomonadota; class Gammaproteobacteria; order Pseudomonadales; family Pseudomonadaceae; genus Pseudomonas; species Pseudomonas kitaguniensis. Next base: position 11,685 of record NZ_JBLZPT010000019.1, on the reverse strand, counting down.
CCTGGCCGTTTTGGCGCAGTTCGGTTTTGGCGTCAAAGGCGATCCGGCGAAAGCGGCGACGATCAGACGGTTGCTCGTTCATGGTGAAACCCTCGGTGAATGAGGCAATTGTAGCCCTGCGCCATTATTGAGTCGGGTTTTCTGCTTTTTGGCCCCTTGAAGGCTCTAGACCAATGTAGGGGGCTGGTCTTTAAAGCAAGTAGCGCTAAACTCGGGATGGCTGTCCTTCTGTCCACCCTGGCTGGAATATAAAAATGAAAAATAATAATAGCCTGCTACGCCACTTACCCTGGCTGCTGCTGGCAATCGTAGGAGCAGGCGCCCTTGGCGTAGTGGCCTTGCGCCGCGGCGAGGCGATCAACGCCTTGTGGATCGTGGTCGCTGCCGTGGCCATCTACTTGGTTGCATACCGTTACTACAGTTTGTTCATCGCGACCCACGTGATGCAACTGAACCCGCTACGGGCCACCCCCGCAGTGGTCAACAACGACGGTCTGGACTATGTGCCGACCAACAAACACATTCTTTTCGGTCACCACTTTGCGGCGATTGCCGGTGCAGGCCCGTTGGTCGGCCCGGTGCTGGCGGCGCAAATGGGCTACCTGCCCGGCACGCTGTGGCTGATTGCCGGGGTGGTGCTGGCAGGCGCGGTGCAAGACTTCATGGTCTTGTTCATGTCCACGCGGCGCAACGGCCGTTCGCTGGGCGACATGGTTCGCGAAGAGATGGGCCGTATTCCCGGCACTATTGCGCTGTTTGGCTGCTTCCTGATCATGATCATCATCCTCGCGGTGCTGGCGCTGATCGTGGTCAAGGCCTTGGCCGAGAGCCCGTGGGGCATCTTTACGGTGATGGCGACCATCCCGATCGCGATGTTCATGGGCGTGTACATGCGCTACATCCGCCCCGGCCGCATTGGCGAAATCTCGATTATCGGCGTGCTGTTGCTGCTCGGCTCGATCTGGCTGGGCGGGCAAATCGCGGCTGACCCGGTGTGGGCCAAGGCCTTCTCGTTTACCGGCATTCAGATCACCTGGATGCTGATCGGCTACGGTTTCGTCGCAGCGGTACTGCCGATTTGGCTGATCCTGGCGCCGCGTGACTACCTGTCTACCTTCCTCAAAATCGGCACCATCGTCGCGCTGGCGATTGGCATTCTGGTCACCATGCCCGAGCTGAAAATGCCGGCGCTGACGCAGTTCACCGACGGCACCGGCCCGGTGTGGAAGGGCGGCCTGTTCCCGTTCCTGTTCATTACCATTGCCTGTGGCGCGGTCTCGGGTTTCCACGCGCTGATCTCTTCGGGCACCACGCCCAAGCTGCTGGATAACGAAGTCAACTCGCGTTACATCGGTTACGGCGCGATGCTGATGGAATCGTTCGTCGCGATCATGGCCATGGTTGCCGCCTCGGTGATCGAGCCAGGCGTTTACTTCGCCATGAACAGCCCGGCTGCCGTAGTGGGCGCAGACGTGGTGACGGTTGCGCAAACGGTCAGCAGTTGGGGCTTTGCGATCACACCGGAAGCGCTGCAAGCCGTCGCGCATGACATTGGTGAAACCACCATCCTGGCGCGTGCCGGGGGGGCGCCGACGCTGGCGGTGGGTATCGCGCAAATTCTGCACAGTGTGTTGCCGGGTGAAAACACCATGGCATTCTGGTACCACTTTGCGATTTTGTTTGAAGCACTGTTCATCTTGACCGCGGTTGACGCCGGCACCCGAGCCGGTCGTTTCATGCTGCAAGACCTGCTCGGTTCGTTCGTGCCGTCGCTCAAGCGTACCGAGTCGTGGGCCGCCAACCTGATTGCCACGGCGGGCTGTGTGGCGATGTGGGGTTACTTGCTGTACCAAGGCGTGATCGACCCATTGGGTGGCATCAACACCTTGTGGCCGCTGTTCGGTATCTCTAACCAGATGCTGGCCGGTATCGCGCTGATGCTCGCCACCGTTGTGCTGATCAAAATGAAACGCCAGCGCTACATTTGGGTGACCATGTTGCCCGCTGTATGGCTGCTGATTTGCACCACCACCGCAGGCTTCATCAAGCTGTTCGACGCCAACCCGGCGATCGGCTTTCTGTCGCTGGCCAAAAAGTACAGTGATGCCCTGGCCAACGGCCAGATCCTCGCCCCGGCGAAGAACATCGACCAGATGCAGCACGTGATCTGGAACGCCTACACCAACGCAACGCTTACCGCGCTGTTCCTGTTCGTGGTGTTCAGCATCCTGTTCTATGCGCTCAAGGTTGGCATTGCCGCCTGGGGCAACAAAGAACGCACGGATAAAGAAGCCCCGTTCCAGGCCATACCGGACGCGTAAGCGAGGAGTGCAAGCATGTTCAATGACATCAGTCGCCTCGGTAAATACCTCGGTCAGGCCGCGCGCCTGATGGTCGGCATGCCCGACTACGACACCTACGTCGAGCATATGCAAACCAAACACCCGGGCAAACCGATGATGGACTACAAGGCGTTCTTCCGGGAACGCCAAGAAGCCCGTTACGGCGGCAAGGGTGGGCCAAAGTGTTGCTAGCCCGATAAGTTGGGCGTGTAGTGCCCCATGTGGGAGCGGGCTTGCTCGCGATTGCGGCGTGTCAGTTGATGCATACTGAGACTGATACACCGCCTTCGCGAGCAAGCCCGCTCCCACATTTGTTTTGCGTTCCTTCAGTTATTTCATCTAAAAAGGAGAATCTCTTTGTCCTCTCCCATCCCCGTCACCATTCTCAGCGGCTTCCTCGGCGCGGGTAAAACCACCTTGTTGCGCCACCTGCTCAAGGCCGAACACGGCTTGAAAATCGCCGTGATCGAAAACGAATTCAGTGACGCCGGTATCGACACCCAACTGTTGGGTGCCGAGCCGGTGCAAGTCATGACCCTGTCCAATGGCTGCGTGTGCTGCACCATCCACACCGACCTGACCAAAGCGCTGTACCTGCTGCTGGAACGCCTGGACAGCGGCGAGATCGCCTTCGATCGCCTGGTGATCGAATGCACCGGCCTTGCCGACCCGGCGCCGGTGGCCCAGACGTTTTTCATCGATGAAGAACTGCGCGAGCGCTACATCCTCGACGGCATTATCACGTTGGTCGACGCGGCCCACGCCGACCAGCACCTGGCCCAGACCATCGCGCAGGCGCAAATCGGTTTCGCCGACCGCTTGCTGGTGAGCAAACGCGACCTGGTCGACACGGCGACCTTTGACGCCCTCAGCCAGCGCCTGACCCGCATCAACCGGCGTGCGCCGATTCGTGTGGTCGACCACGGCGCCATCGACCTGGCCGAGTTGCTGGACGTGCGCGGCTTCAACCTCAACGCCGGCATGAGCCTGCGCCCGGTGGTTGCTGCGCCGTCTGTAGACCGTATTTCGAGCCTGGTGCTGCGCACCGACCAGCCGCTGGATATTGACCGCCTCAGCGCGTTCATGAACGACCTGCTGGAAGACCACGGCAAGCAGTTGCTGCGCTACAAAGGCGTGCTCAATATTGCCGGCGAAGACCGGCGCATGGTGTTCCAGGGCGTGCTCAAGCTCTACGGGTTCGATTGGGACACCGAATGGGCCGAAGGCTGCGCGCGCGAAAGTGTGATTGTGTTTATTGCCGACGAGTTGCCGGAAGACAAGATCCGCGAAGGTTTTGCCAAGGTCTATCAACCCTGACCTGACCTGACCTGACCTGAAATGCAGCCAAAAACTGTGGGAGGGGGCTTGCTCCCGATTGCGCTATGTCAGTGACATATCAGTGCCTGACACCGCGCAATCGGGAGCAAGCCCCCTCCCACAATTTGATTGCATTTCAGATTGAGCAGGCAGCGTTTTCAGGCATAAAAAAGCCCGGCTCATAAGCCGGGCTTTTTATTCAAGCAACTGCAATCAAGCGCCGTATACCGGCAGCTTCTTGCAGATGGCCTTGACCTTCTCACGTACCGCGTCAATCACGGCTTCGTTGGAAAGATCCGCCAGGATGTCGCAGATCCAGCCGGCCAGTTCCTTGCACTCTGCTTCCTTGAAGCCACGTGTGGTCACTGCCGGGGTGCCGAAGCGCAGGCCGGAAGTCACGAACGGCGAACGTGGGTCGTTCGGCACGGAGTTCTTGTTCACGGTGATGAAAGCTTTGCCCAACGCGGCGTCAGCATCTTTACCGGAAATGTCCTGCTTGATCAGCGACAGCAGGAACAGGTGGTTTTCAGTACCGCCGGAAACCACGTCGTAGCCGCGTTCGATGAACACGCCGGCCATGGCCTTGGCGTTTTTCACCACTTGTTGCTGGTAAGTCTTGAACTCAGGCTGCAGCGCTTCCTTGAAGCAGATCGCTTTGGCGGCGATCACGTGCTCCAGCGGGCCACCCTGGGCGCCCGGGAATACCGCGGAGTTGAGCTTCTTCTCGATCTCGGCGTTGGCGCGCGCCAGGATCAGGCCGCCACGTGGGCCGCGCAGGGTTTTGTGCGTCGTGGTGGTCACCACGTCAGCGTAAGGCACCGGGTTCGGGTACACGCCAGCGGCGACCAGACCGGCTACGTGAGCCATGTCGACGAACAGGTACGCGCCCACTTTGTCGGCGATTTCGCGGAAACGCGGGAAGTCCAGAATCTGCGAGTAGGCAGAGAAACCGGCCACGATCATTTTTGGCTTGTGCTCAACCGCCAGGCGCTCGACTTCGTCGTAGTCGATCAGGCCGTTGGCGTCGATGCCGTATTGAACCGCGTTGTACAGCTTGCCCGAAGAGGAAACGCTGGCGCCGTGGGTCAGGTGACCGCCGTGCGCCAGGCTCATGCCCAAAATGGTGTCGCCGCCTTGCAGCAGGGCCAGGTAAACCGCGCTGTTGGCTTGCGAGCCGGCGTGCGGCTGCACGTTGGCGTAATCGGCGCCGAACAGTTCCTTGGCACGGTCGATGGCCAGTTGCTCAACCACGTCGACGTACTCGCAACCACCGTAGTAGCGCTTGCCTGGGTAGCCTTCGGCGTACTTGTTGGTCAGCACCGAACCTTGAGCCTCCATGACCGCAGGGCTGGTGTAGTTTTCCGAAGCGATCAGCTCAATGTGCTCTTCCTGGCGCACGGCTTCTTGCTCCATGGCGGCAAAGAGATCGGCGTCGTACTTGGCAATAGTCAAATCACGGCTGAACATGGCGGTCCTCAAGGATCGGGGGCAGAAAAGGAGGGCATTCTAACCCAACGGGTTTTAGATGGCATATGAAAGGACATCATGTCGCGGACAAGCGGGATTCATCTGCGGATAGGCGGTGTTTGGGTGGGCCTCATCGCGAGCAAGCCCGCTCCCACATTTGAAAGCATTCACAGATCAAAATGTGGGAGCGGGCTTGCTCGCGATGAGGCCATCAGCCACCCACAAAACCTCAGTCAAGCAAGAACAGCGCATCATTGCTGAACTGCGCTTCGAACCGGTTCGCCGGCATCGGCCGCCCGAACAGATAACCCTGCACTTCGTCGCAGCCATGCTCACGCAGGAAATCCAACTGCTCATGCGTCTCGACGCCCTCGGCGATGACCGCGAGGTTGAGGCTGTGGGCCATGGCGATAATCGCGCGGGCGATTTGCGCGTCCTGCTCGCCGGACGGCAGGCCGTCGACGAACGTGCGGTCTATCTTCAACACGTCGATAGGGAACTGCTTGAGGTAGTTGAGCGACGAGTAACCCGTACCAAAGTCATCCACCGCGATGCTCAGGCCGAGGTTTTTCAAGCTGGCGAGGATCTGCATCGCCTCGTTGACCTCACGCATCAGGATACTTTCGGTCAGCTCCAGCTCCAGGCACGCCGGTGGCAGGCCCGTGTCACGCAGAATGCTGGCGATGCGTTCACCCAGTTGGCCGTCCGAGAACTGCCGCGCCGAGATGTTCACGGAGACTTTCGGCACCCGCACCTTGTTCTGGTGCCAGGTTTTAAGCTGGCGACACGCTTCGCCGAGCACCCAGTCGCCCACGTCTACCACCAGGCCCAATTCCTCCAGCACCGGAATAAAATCACCCGGCGGCACCAGCCCGCGACGCGGGTGGCGCCAGCGCAGCAAGGCTTCGGCGCCGGTCAAGCGTTTGCCGTCACCACTGAATTGCGGCTGGTAATACAGCACGAATTCGTCCTGTTCCAGCGCGTGGCGCAGGTCGCTTTCGAGCTCCAGGCGCTCAAGGGCGCTGGCGTTCATGTCGGCCTGGTAGAACTGGAAATTATTTTTGCCGCGTTCTTTAGCGTGATACATCGCGGTGTCGGCGTTCTTCATCAACTGGCTCAGCTCGTTGCCGTCTTGCGGGCTGAGGGCGATGCCGATACTGGCGGTCACGAAGAACTCGCGGCCTTCCAGCACAAACGGCTTCACCAGGCTGGCGAGGATCTGCTCGGCCACATTGATCGCGCGGTTCAACGCCATTTCGCGGCTGACGCGCGGTTGCAGGAGCAAGGTGAACTCGTCGCCGCCCATGCGCGCCACGGTGTCGTCTTCGGCCACGCAGCCCAGCAGGCGCGTGGCCATCTCTTTGAGCATGCGGTCGCCCGCGGCGTGGCCCAGCGAATCGTTGATCGGCTTGAAGCGGTCGAGGTCGAGGAACATCAGCACCACCCACGACTTCTGCCGCTCCGCCGACTGCAACGCGGTGTGCAGGCGGTCCTGAAACAGCGTGCGGTTGGGCAGGTGGGTCAGGGCGTCGTAATACGCCAGGCGGTGGATGCGCTGTTCGCTGGCCTTGCGCTCGCTGATGTCGCTGAAAAAACACACATAGCTGGCCAAGTCGCCTTCATCGTCGAACACCGCGGTAATGCCGACCCAGGCCGGGTAATGCTCGCCATTCAGGCGTTTCAGCCAGACCTCGCCTTCCCACGTGCTGTGCTGGTGCAGTTGTTTGAGCACATAGCGCAGGTGGGCTTCCTGCTGTTCGTCGACGGTCAGCATGTTCGGCAACTGGTCGAGCACATCCGCCACGGCATAACCGCTGACGCGACTGAACGCCTCGTTGGCCTGCACGATATAGCCCGCTGGGTCGGTGATCAGGATCGCCGACGTTGAGTGTTCGAACACCGTGGCGGCCATGCGCAGGTCTTTCTCGGCGCGCCGTTGCTGGCTGATGTCGCGGCCCACGCCAAGAATGCCTTCAAACGCGCCATGTTCGTCCCAGACCAATACCAGGCGCAGCTCAATCGGTACTTTGCGGCCATCGGCGCGCAGGCAGTCGAACACGAACAGCCGGCTCTGCAATTGATCGCGCAGCGTGTTCAGCGCCTCGACGTCGCCGAGCGCGCGGCTGACTTGCTCGACCAGGCTATAAATGCCGGTGAGTTGCTGCGGGTTGGCAATAATCGACTGCCAGCCGTTTTTCAGCACCCATTCCACGTCATAGCCCAGCACGGCGCTGACCGACGGGCTGATGTAGTTGAGCGCCAGCTGGCTGTCGGTGGAGCAAATCACGTCGCTGATGCTTTCGGCCAGCATGCGGTAGCGCTGCTCGCTGTCGCGCAGCGATTCGCTGGCTTCAATCTGGTCGGTAATGTCTTTGGCCACGCCGATGATTCGGGTGACTTGCGCGCTCTTGTCACGGGCCAGGGCCTGCTCGCGAATATCAAAGCGCCGCCATTGGTTATTGCGGTGGCGAAAGCGCAACTGGCACTGCAACTGGTTCGCGTAGCCGGTTTCACGTTGCTGCTGGCGCAGCTCGTGGTAATGCTCGGCGTCTTCGGGGTGCAGCAGGATTTCCCAGAAGTAGTCGCCCATTTGCTGCAGCGCTACTTTGTCATAGCCCAGGGTGTGGCCGAGGTGATGGTTGCTGAAAATAATGCGCTGGCTGATCACGTCCTGCACGTACAGATGGTCGGGCACGGTGCGCACCACGTCGGACCAAAAGCTTTCGCGCTCCACCAGTGACAGCTCGATCAGCTTGCGGCTGGTGATGTCGCTGATGCTGAGGATCACCGCCTTGAAGTCGTCTTGCTGCTCCGGCAGGCGCATCACCAGCCACAGGTATTGTTCGTTGCCTGCGGCGTCGTTGAGCTGGATTTCCAGTTCCAACTGCTTTTGCTGGGTCAGCACCGCCTCAAGCACGGAGTGGCCAATGGCCGTGGCATTGCCCGAGCGCTCATCAATCAGGCGTTCCCACGCCTCCTCGCAAGAGCCGACGCCCAACAGGCGCACGGCGACTTGGTTGACTTCGGTAATGCGCAACTCCTTGAGCAATTGCTGTCGCTGCTCAGCGTTGTTGTGCAGCCAGGCCTGCAATTGCTCGCGGGTGTGCAGTTTTGTCTTGTCGAAAAAGCCTTTCAGCCCCGACAGGTCCAGCACGCACAGGGCCACGCCGGTGCCTTCGAAAATATCTTGATAACGCCTGCGGCCTTCATGCACCTGGCGCTGGCGGCGGCGCATGTTCAGCAGCACCACCAACGGGATCAGCGAGAAGGCCAGGCCCAACAAGCATTTGCCGATAAACGCCGGCAGTAACTGCTCCAGCACGGCGTTGCGGTCGAACAGCCCGCGCAATTGCCAGTCGCTTCTGCTCAGCGGCGTTACCAGCACGCTTTTATTCAGTTCATCCGGGGTCAGCGCGGTGGGCCACTGCGCCGGCATGCCGGTGTCACGGCTGACCACGTGATGGTTCAGGCGGTTCTCGATGGCCCACATCGGGCGCGCGCCTTGGGCGTCCTGGCCGTTGAGGTTGGTCAGGTAATTGGGGGCCAGGCGCAGTGCCCAGTACATTTTTGAGCCGCCGCTGGGCTGGTGCAGCAGCAAATAGATGAGCGTGCCGTCGGCGTTGTTGCTCAGGTAATACGGTTGCGCCTGGCTGCGCTGCACCAGTTCTGTCAGCAACGCGCTGTCCTGGCTGTCTTTGGCGCTGTCGCTGATCAGCGCACCGCTGGCGCTGAGCAACGCCACGCTGCGCAGTTCCGGCAACGAGCGTTGCAAGGTGCGCATCAAGGCCTGATGCTGTTCGTCGTTGCGCGGCGGCTCGACGATCGGCAGCAAATTCATCGCGATTTTTGCGCTCAGCGCCATGTTCAGGCTGATCTGTTCAGCCAGGTCGGCGCTGTAGTCGATGGTGTATTGCTGCTGGTTCTTCTGGTTTTGCTGCAACTGGTCGAGCAGTTGCCAGAACAATAACGCGAGCAACATCAGCACAAGCGTCGCCAACGCGCCTTTAAAGGTGCCGTGCAGGGGCGCTCCCGGCGCTAAGTGAGCAGCGCGCAGGGGCGTAGGCGACGTGACTTTGGACAAACTGTGATCCTGCGGTTTGGCTGAGCTGGCGCGCGACGTGCACTATAAGCCGGACGCCCGAAGGGCGGCTAGCATGCCTTGAGTTGTGGCAAAGTGCCAGTCCCGCCTGGCTGGACTGACCAAGCGCATTCAGGTAGCTTTGAAGGTTACGCGAGGGCGTTCCAGCCCCAGACATTCAGGCTTCTTCCGCACGCAGGCATTGATCACCATCAACGGCCCGCGCGGCGCATGGCCTGGCACGGGCTTCGCCCGCTTAATTCATCTGTCACTGACGCTAGGTTCACCATGGCTCAATACGTATTCACCATGCATCGGCTGGGAAAAGTTGTTCCGCCGAAGCGGGAAATCCTGAAAAATATTTCGTTGTCCTTCTTCCCCGGCGCCAAAATTGGCGTGCTCGGCCTCAACGGTTCGGGTAAGTCCACGCTGCTGAAAATCATGGCCGGCGTCGACACCGAGTTCGAAGGCGAAGCCCGCCCGATGCCGGAACTGAACATCGGTTACCTGCCGCAAGAGCCTATTCTCGATCCGACCAAGACCGTGCGTGAAGTAGTCGAAGAAGCGGTCAGTGTGATCAAGAACGCCCAGGCCCGCCTGGACGAGGTTTACGCCGCTTACGCTGAAGAAGATGCCGACTTCGACAAGCTGGCTGCCGAACAGGCCAAGCTCGAAGCCATCCTGCAAGCGGGCGACGGTCACAACCTTGAGCGCCAACTCGAAGTCGCCGCCGATGCGCTGCGCCTGCCGGCGTGGGATGCCAAGATCGAATTCCTCTCCGGTGGTGAAAAACGCCGTGTGGCCCTGTGCCGCCTGCTGCTGTCGGCGCCCGACATGCTGTTGCTCGACGAACCGACCAACCACTTGGACGCCGATTCCGTCGCCTGGCTGGAGCACTTCCTGCACGATTTTCCGGGCACCGTGGTTGCGATCACGCACGACCGCTACTTCCTCGACAACGTAGCGGGCTGGATTCTGGAACTCGACCGTGGCGCCGGTATCCCTTACGAGGGCAACTACTCCGGCTGGCTCGAAGCCAAGTCCGACCGTCTGGCCGCCGAATCCAAGCAGCAATCTGCTCACGAAAAAGCCATGAAGGAAGAACTGGAGTGGGTGCGCAAAGGCGCCAAGGCCCGCCAGTCGAAATCCAAGGCACGTCTGCAACGCTTTGAAGAAATGCAGTCGCAGGAATTCCAGAAACGCAGCGAAACCAATGAAATCTACATCCCGGCCGGTCCGCGCCTGGGTGACAAGGTGATTGAGTTCAAAAACGTTTCCAAAGGCTATGGCGACCGCGTGCTGATCGACAACCTGTCGTTCAGCATGCCAAAAGGCGCGATCGTCGGCGTTATTGGTGGTAACGGTGCGGGTAAATCCACGCTGTTCCGCATGCTGATGGGCAAGGAAACACCGGATTCGGGCAGCATCGAAGTCGGCGACACCGTGCAGCTTGCCTGCGTGGACCAGAGCCGCGAAGACCTCGACGGCAGCAAAACCGTGTTCCAGCAGATTTCCGACGGCTCCGACCAGATCCGCATCGGCAACTATGAAATCCCCTCGCGCACCTACGTGGGCCGTTTCAACTTCAAGGGCGGCGACCAGCAGAAGTTCGTCAAAGACCTCTCCGGCGGTGAGCGCGGTCGCTTGCACCTGGCGCTGACCTTGAAAGAGGGCGGCAACGTGTTGCTGCTCGACGAACCTTCCAACGACCTCGACGTTGAAACCCTGCGTTCGCTGGAAGAAGCCCTGTTGGACTTCCCGGGCGCCGCCATTGTGATCTCTCACGATCGGTGGTTCCTTGACCGCGTCGCGACCCACATCCTGGCGTACGAAGACGACTCCCAAGCGGTGTTCTTCGAAGGCAACTACACCGAGTATGAAGCCGACCGTAAAAAGCGTTTGGGCGATGCAGCTGCCCAGCCGCACCGTGTACGGCACAAAAAACTGGCCTGATCCGGGTCAGTGGTTTGAAAAAACGGAGCCTTCGGGCTCCGTTTTTTTTGCGCATATTTCAGCCAGACCTGTGGGAGCGGGCTTGCTCGCGATGGTATCAACCCGGTGCACCTGATGGTCCGAGGTGCCTGCATCGCGAGCAAGCCCGCACACAGTTGGTCGTTAAGCTTCGGGCTCTACACGCAGCACTTCGATCAACTGGTCGCCGACGGGCCGTTTCCACAGCACCTCGTCGCCAATCTTCAGCGAGACCTGTGGGAGCGGGCTTGCTCGCGATGGTATCAACCCGGTGTACCTGATGGTCCGAGGTGCCTGCATCGCGAGCAAGCCCGCTCCCACAGTTGGTCGCTAAGCTTCGGGTTCTACACGCAGCACTTCGATCAACTGGTCGCCGACGGGCCGTTTCCACAGCACCTCGTCGCCAATCTTCAGCCAGACCTGTGGGGGGGGGGGGGGGGGGGGGTGGTTTTCACAACTGGGGCGGGCGGGGAGATGGAGTGTGTTGTTGTGGGGGGGGGGCGGATGAGT
>NZ_JBLZPT010000018.1:15616-115902 GCF_049199985.1 Pseudomonas kitaguniensis | reverse complement strand
ACTCAGGCCCTGGTCATCATCGCCCGCAAGCTGGCTCGCATCGCGTTTTCTCTCATGAAAAACCTGAGCGAATACCAGTCGAAAGCGGTTTTGGAGGCTTCCCCAAAACCATAGAATCTCCCACAGTGATTGTGTTCACAACTCAAAATGTGGGAGCGGCGGTGCGACGATTCGACTTGCTCGCGATAGCAGGCGACCCGGTCTACAGCCTTACACTGGCAAACGTCGACTCATTGCGCGCCTGGCTCAACGCCGACAACGGCCCCGACAACGGTGACAACACCAGCGCCTGCGGAATCGGCAGCATCGCCACTTGCTGCGTGGTGTTGGAACCGACGCGCTCATCGCGTGGCGGAATGCCGAAATATTCGCGGTAGCACTTGGAGAAGTGCGGCGTCGACACAAACCCGCACACCGAGGCCACTTCGATAATCGACATCGGCGTTTGCTTGAGCAACTGCCGCGCACGAATCAGGCGCAGCTTGAGGTAATAGCGCGACGGCGAGCAGTGCAGGTATTTTTGAAACAACCGCTCCAACTGCCGACGCGATACGGCCACATACACCGCCAGTTCGTCCAGGTCGATCGGCTCTTCGAGGTTGGCTTCCATCAGCGCGACAATTTCCTGCAGCTTCGGCTGGTTGGTGCCGAGCATGTGCTTGAGCGGCACGCGCTGGTGGTCCTGCTCGTTGCGGATGCGTTCGTACACAAACATCTCGGAGATGGCGGCAGACAATTCACGGCCGTGGTCGCGGCTGATCAGGTGCAGCATCATGTCCAGCGGCGCAGTGCCGCCAGAGCTGGTGAAGCGGTTGCGGTCGAGGGTGAACAGGCGTGTGCTCATGGCCACGCGCGGGAAGGCTTCCTGCATCGACGCCAGGCATTCCCAGTGCACGCTGCAATCAAACCCATCGAGCAAACCCGCGCACGCCAACGCCCAACTGCCGGTGCACACAGCGCCGAGACGCCGCGACTGGCGCGCTTGGCTTTGCAGCCACGACACATGCTCGCGGGTGACGGTGCGCTGGATACCGACGCCGCCGCACACGATCACCGTGTCCAGCGCCGGCGCTTTGTGCATGGAGGCATCGGGGGTGATTTGCAGACCATCGCTGGCCCACACCTGGTTGCCGTCGACGCTCAGGGTTGTCCAGCGATAGAGCTCGCGGCCGGACAGTTGGTTGGCCATGCGCAGCGGTTCCACGGCGGACGCCAGGGAAATCAGCGTGAAATTGTCCAGCAGCAAAAAGCCGATGGATTGGGGCGCACGGTTCTGGGGTTGAGCCCCTGAGTTGGACGACGTCATCGCGGTATCTCCTCACACAAAGCGGGTGATGGCCTCAGGCGAGGCTCTTGTTATTGCGCTCTGTTCCCGAGCGATAAAAAGCGAAGGGAGAGAGGCTTTGAATGGATAGAGCAAATGCCATGCCCAAAATTGAATGACCATTCAATAACTCCTGAAAACGACCTGTTGACGTGTCTATATAAGCCCACGCAAGAAGTGCGGGATATGCCTCGAAAAACGCGTAGCCGTTGTCCGCTCAAGGTGTGTGAGCAGTTCGGTAGCACTTGTGTGAAGTGCGCTTTGCGGGCGTAGGAAAATTCTGTCACCACACGCACAGGTGACAGCGGGTCAGGCCGGGATTTGCTCGAAAGCGACTTATCTGTTTGCGACGCGCTAAAAGGTGGCGCTTTTGGAGTGGGGTGTGCACTTTATGAGCAGTAGTGGCTGCACCACCGCTATCGTGTCTGGCCACTCGCCCATCGGGTCCATAATGGCGGCGGTGTGCTGCCGTGACCGATGCCGGTGGCCGATAAAGACCCGTAACGCTGAACTTCGACCCGCCTGACTTGTTCCAACAGTTCACGTTCACGCAATGCCTGGACGAACAACGCCGCTGCGCGCATGGGGCCGACGGTGTGAGACCTCGAAGGCCCGATGCCGATCTTGAACAGGTCGAAAACGAAAACGCTGATCGCCATTGCCGTGCAACGCCTCGGTGAGCACAGGCCAGGCACCAGCGAGCTACACGGCCCAGATCGCGGCATCATCAGGCTTTTGCCCGTCATCAAGCCGTCTCATACCGACGTAACCATGCTAACCAGCGTCGCCCGTGCGCAATCGTCAGTTTTGGCCGTTTTTAACTGTGCATATCGGTAAAAACTACAGTTTTGCGGTTAAAAAAAGCTGTAAGCGACGTCACCGACACTGGATACGACCATCCCTGTACTGGATACGACGCCCCCTGTAGGCGTCAGATTTTCACTGGTACATGATCAGTCTCGACTCGTTTGCAAGGCACCGTGCCAGAGCTGTCTGTCGCACGTCCCAACCGCAACCCTTATAAAGCGCGGCGAATGCCGCCAGAAAAGACACAGGAGTCTACCCCCATGAAAGGTTCACCCTCGTTGTTGTTGGCCGCCATGTTGAGTCTGCCGGTGATGGCACACGCCGCAGAACCGGAACAGTGCAAGACCGTTAACTTCTCTGATGTCGGCTGGACCGACATCACCGTGACCACCGCCACCACCAGCGAAGTCCTCAAGGGCCTGGGCTACAAGCCGCGCACCACGATGATTTCGGTCCCGGTCACCTACAAGTCGCTGGCCGACGGCAAGAACATGGACATCTTCCTCGGCAACTGGATGCCGACCATGGAGAACGACATCAAGCAGTACCGCGATGCCGGCAGCGTAGAAACCGTGCGCGCCAACCTGGAGAACGCCAAGTACACCCTGGCCGTCCCCGAGGCGCTGTATGACAAGGGCCTGAAAGACTTTGCCGACATCGTGAAATTCAAGGATGAGCTGGACGGCAAAATCTACGGCATCGAACCAGGCAACGACGGTAACCGCACCATTCAAACCTTGATCGACAAGGATGCCTTCGGCCTGAAAACCGCAGGTTTCAAGGTGGTCGAGTCAAGCGAAGCCGGGATGCTCTCGCAAGTTGAGCGTGCCACCAAACGCGGCAAGGCCATCGTGTTCCTTGGCTGGGAACCGCACCCGATGAACACCCGCTTCAAGATGAAATACCTGACCGGCGGTGATGATTCGTTCGGCCCCAACTACGGCCAGGCCACCATCTACACCAACGTGCGCAAGGGCTACACGCAGGAATGCAGCAACATTGGCCAACTGCTGAAAAACCTCTCGTTCACGTTGAACATGGAAAGCACCCTGATGGGCAACGTGCTCGACGACAAGATGAAGCCCGACGCCGCAGCCAAGGCCTGGCTGAAGAAGAACCCGCAAGTACTCGACACCTGGCTCGCCAATGTGACCACCGTGGACGGCAAGCCAGGGCTTGAGGCCGTCAAAGCCTATCTCGACAAGTAAGCCTGTTGACCCCGGGCCGGTGCGCTGGCCCGGGATGTTTTTCCCTTCGCATGTGGACCTTCACTACCATGCTGACTGAACATAAAATCCCGCTGGGCCAGTACATCGCTGCCTTCGTCGATTGGTTGACCGAACACGGCGCCAACTATTTCGACGCAATCGCATCGACCCTGGAAACGATGATCCACGGCGTGACGTTTGCGCTGACCTGGTTCAACCCGCTGGCATTAATCGGTCTGGTTGCGCTACTCGCTCACTTTATTCAACGTAAATGGGGCCTGACGGTTTTTGTGATTGCCTCCTTCCTGCTGATCCTGAACCTGGGGTACTGGCAGGAAACCATGGAAACCCTCGCGCAAGTGCTGTTCGCGACCCTGGTTTGCGTGGTCATCGGTGTGCCGCTGGGCATTATCGCCGCGCACAAACCGATGTTTTATACGCTGATGCGGCCGGTGCTCGATCTGATGCAGACCGTACCGACCTTCGTCTACCTCATCCCTACCCTGACCCTCTTCGGGCTGGGTGTGGTGCCCGGGCTGATTTCCACCGTGGTGTTCGCGATTGCGGCGCCGATCCGCCTGACCTACCTGGGCATCCGCGATGTGCCGCAAGAGTTGATGGACGCCGGCAAGGCCTTCGGTTGCTCGCGCCGTCAGTTGCTCTCGCGTATCGAACTGCCGCACGCCATGCCGAGCATCGCTGCCGGCATTACCCAATGCATCATGCTGTCGTTGTCGATGGTGGTGATCGCGGCCCTGGTGGGCGCCGACGGCCTCGGCAAGCCGGTGGTCAACGCGCTGAACACCGCCGACATTGCCTTGGGCTTTGAAGCAGGTCTGGCGATCGTATTGCTGGCCATCATGCTTGACCGCATCTGCAAACAACCCGACGCCAAAACTGGGGGTGATGCATGAGCATTATTCGATTCGACAAGGTCGACGTGATCTTTTCCAAAGACCCACGCGAAGCGCTCAAGCTGCTCGACCAAGGCATGAGCCGTAACGAAATCCTGAAAAAGACCGGGCAAATTGTCGGCGTTGAAAACGCCAGCCTGGATGTAGAGAAAGGCGAAATCTGTGTGCTGATGGGCTTGTCGGGCTCCGGCAAGTCGAGCTTGCTGCGCTGCATTAACGGGCTCAATACCGTCAGCCGTGGTCAGTTGTTTGTGGAGCATGAAGGCCGTCAGATCGACATCGCCTCGTGCACGCCCGCCGAGCTGAAAATGATGCGCACCAAACGCATCGCCATGGTGTTCCAGAAGTTCGCCTTGATGCCTTGGCTGACGGTGCGCGAGAACATCAGCTTTGGCCTTGAGATGCAGGGCCGCCCGGAAAAAGAGCGGCGCAAGTTGGTGGATGAAAAACTGGAGCTGGTGGGCCTGACCCAGTGGCGCAACAAGAAGCCCGACGAGCTGTCCGGCGGCATGCAGCAACGCGTCGGCCTGGCCCGTGCCTTGGCGATGGACGCCGACATTCTGCTGATGGATGAACCCTTCTCCGCGCTCGACCCGCTGATTCGCCAAGGCCTGCAAGATGAACTGCTGGAGCTGCAACGCAAGCTGAGCAAGACCATCGTGTTTGTCAGCCATGACCTGGATGAAGCACTCAAGCTGGGCAGCCGCATCGCAATCATGAAAGACGGCAAGATCATCCAGCACAGCGTGCCGGAAGAGATCGTGCTGAACCCGGCGGATGACTATGTGCGCACCTTCGTCGCGCACACTAATCCGCTGAACGTGCTCTGCGGTCGCAGCCTGATGCGCACAGTGGACAACTGCACCCATGTGAACGGCTCGATCAGCCTGGACCCGGGCGGCGACTCCTGGCTGGACCTCACCGAAGGCAACGTGATCAAGGGCGCCCGCCAGAACGGCACAGCGTTGAACCTGCAGAACTGGGCACCGGGGCAACCGGTAGAAGGTTTGGGCCGCGTGCCGACGCTGGTGGATTCCAATATCGGCATGCGCGATGCGTTGCAGATTCGTTACCACACCGGGAATAAGTTAGTGCTGCAGGACAACAACCAGGTGGTGGGGATATTGGGCGACAGCGAGCTTTACCACGCCCTGCTCGGCAAAAACCTCGGCTAACCCAACACCCCAAACCCCACTGAAAAAACGCGGTCAGTGTGGGAGGGGGCTTGCTCCCGATAGCGGTGCAACAGTAGCAGCTGTGCTGACTGAAACACCGCCATAGGGAGCATGCCCCCTCCCACAGTTGAGCGCATTCCCACCGGGCTCAATCATCAGCTATAGACACGGCCAAGGAGCTGCCGATGGCTTTCAAACTGATCGAGCACGTCCCGGGTGATTTGTTCCTGGGCAAAGCCCATCAGGTCGTATTCCTGAGGCCCGTTGTGCAGGTAAACCTCGGCCCGGTAGTAACGCGTGCGCTCTTCCTCGGGCAAGTCGCCTGGGGCCGACGAGTAAGCATCCAGGCTCACTTCGTAAACGAACGGGTTGCCCTCCTCCATCTCGATGCGCAGACCAATACAGCGTTTGGATTTGCCCAACAGGGTCTGCACGTCCAGCCCCTGATCACGCAACGCCGTCGCCGCCTCTTCCAGCGCCGGCGTTACGTGCTTGTCCATAAAGCGCTGCACGGTGGCCTGGCTCGGTTGCAGGTCCAGCGCGGTCAAACGCTCGCTGAAACCACGGCGGCCACGCTCGGCCAGTTGCGCCTGCTCCTGTTCGATCGCCACGTCCTGGCGCATGGCCTTGTGCAAACCGAACATGAACAGAATCAGCACCACCGAAAACGGCAGCCCCGCCAACACCACCATGGTTTGCATGGCTTCGAAGTTGCCCGCAAACAGCAGGCCGATGGTCACCAGAGTGATCACCGCCGACCAGAAGATACGCAGCCAGTGCGGCGCATCTTCGTCCACGTTGCCGCCGGTGCACGACAGGTTAGCCATCATCACCGCGCCGGAATCCGCCGGGGTCAGGAACAACACAAAGCCGACGAAAATCGACACGCCGATCACGATGTTCGACGCCGGGTAATGCTCAAGCAACTGGTAGATGGCCATCGACGGTTGTTCCAGCGCCGTCTTGCCCAGTTCCACCGCACCGTGGTTCAGCACCAGGTCCAGCGCCGAGTTACCGAAGATCGACAGCCACGCCAGGGTGAAGCCCAGCGGAATCAACAGCACGCCGGCCACCAGTTCACGCACGGTGCGACCACGCGAAATACGCGCGATGAACATGCCCACGAACGGCGCCCACGAAATCCACCACGCCCAGTAGAACAGGGTCCACAGGCCCATCCAGCGCTCGGTCTTGTCGGCGTCGCCTGCGTACACATAAAGGTCGAAGGTTTTCAGCACAATGCCGTTGAGGTAATCGCCGGTGTTTTGCACCAAGCCATTGAGCAGGTGCAGGGTGGGGCCGAACAGCAACACGAAGATCAGCAAACCGCTGAACAGCACGATGTTGAGGTTCGACAGGCGGCGAATACCGTTTTCCACACCCGACACGGCGGCGATGGTCGCCACAGTGCTCATCACGATGATCACGATCAACAGGTTGGTGTTGCTGTGCTGCATGCCGAACAGGTTTTCCAACCCGGACGACACCTGCATCGAGCCGATGCCCAGGTTCGTCACCAGGCCGAGCAAGGTCACGAACATGCCAAAACCGTCCACCGCATGGCCAGCCGCGCCTTTTACCCAGCGTTCGCCCACCAGCGGGTACAACGCCGAACGCAACGCCAGCGGCTGGTTATGCCGGTACGCAAAGTACGCCACGGCCAAGCCGACCAGCGCGTAAATCGCCCAGCCGTGCAGGCCCCAATGCAGGAACGTCAGTTGCAACGCCTGGCGTGCCGCACCGTTGCTGGCGGCCGCGCCTTCGGGCGGGTTGAAGTAGTGGTCCAGCGGCTCGGAGGCGCCGAAGTACAGCAGCGAGATGCCGATGCCCGACGAGAACAACATGCCGGCCCAGGCGCCGTAGCTGAAATCCGGGGTGTCGTCCTTGCTGCCCAGTTTCAATTTGCCGTACGAGGAAAACGCCAGGCCAACCACGAACACGAGGTAGGCGGCGATGACCACCATGTAATACCAGCCAAAGCTTTTCGACAGCCAGGCCTGCGCTACACCCAGCATGCGCCCGGCCTCCTGCGGGGCGATGATCAAAATGGCGGTCAACAACAGAATCAGCGCGGTGGAGGTGTAAAACACCCAACCGTTGACCCTTACCTTTTCCGGCGGGGTCTTTATAAGAGAGGCAGAACTCATGGCGCAGATGCTCCAGGCAGTGCTAGAGAGAGAAACACAAGGCAACGGTTATCCCGGAACATCGATTTTTCGGCAGTCGACGGACGGGTGTTATAAAGACACCGCGAAAATTCCAGAGCCGACGCGAGCGTCAGCAAGGCCTTGATACGGCCTGTTTCAAGGGTTTTTGCAGGTGTCAGATGCTGCGGCCCACGCGTAGGAAATACCTGTAGGCCGCGGCTATTTGTCGCAGAGCTTATTCTTTGTTGATTGAACGTTCAATCAAAACAAAATAGACTGGCCTTCAAGCCGGGGACGTTTATCGCCCATCGGCAGGCCTAAGGAGAGGTGCTACATGCCCAAGGTCGGTATGCAACCCATACGCCGCCAACAGTTGATCGAAGCCACGTTAACGGCCATCGATCAGGTCGGAATGGGCGACGCCAGCATTGCGCTGATCGCCCGTTTGGCCGGTGTCTCGAACGGCATCATCAGTCATTACTTTCAGGACAAGAACGGCCTGATTGCCGCAACGATGCGGTACTTGATGAATGTGCTGATCGAGAACGTCCACGAACGCCGGCTGGCGCTGAAAGACGACAGCCCCCGTGCCCACCTTCAGGTGATCATCGGTGGCAACTTCGACGCCAGCCAAGTCAACGGCCCGGCGATGAAAACCTGGTTGGCCTTCTGGGCCTCCAGCATGCACCACCCGTCATTGCACAGGTTGCAGCGGATCAACGATCACCGCTTGTATTCGAACCTGTGCTGCCAGTTCCGCCGGGTGCTGCCGCTGCCCGAAGCACGCAGCGCAGCCCGCGGCCTGGCAGCGTTAATCGACGGTTTGTGGTTGCGCGGCGCCCTGTCGGGAGACGCTTTCGACACGGAGCAAGCGCAGCGGATCGCTTACGAATACATGGATTTCCAATTGGCCAAGCAGGTGAGTTAGAGCACACATAAACGCTCAACCCCTGAACGTCTGCCGCTCAGTGTTGCCAGAACCCCACGGCTCACTTTTTGGCGGGTAACGCCAACCACTTATGCACTTGCGAGGACTTTATGGCCCGTTTCGAACTGCAAAAACTCTACATTGACGGCGGCTACAGCGACGCTGGCAGCGATGCCACTTTCGACGCCATCAACCCGGCTAACGGTGAAGTTCTCGCCCAAGTGCAACGCGCAACGTTCGATGACGTTGAACGTGCCGTGGTCAGCGCTGAAAAAGGCCAGAAAATCTGGGCCGCGATGACCGCCATGGAGCGTTCGCGCATCCTGCGCCGTGCCGTCGACATCCTGCGTGAACGCAATGACGAACTGGCCGCGCTGGAAACCCTGGACACCGGTAAATCGTTCTCCGAAACCAAGTACGTCGACGTCGTGACCGGCGCTGACGTGCTGGAATACTACGCAGGCCTGGTGCCGGCCATCGAAGGCGAGCAGATCCCGCTGCGTGACACCTCGTTCGTCTACACCCGCCGCGAGCCGTTGGGCGTGGTTGCCGGTATTGGCGCGTGGAACTACCCGATCCAGATCGCCCTGTGGAAATCCGCACCGGCCCTGGCCGCCGGTAACGCGATGATCTTCAAGCCCAGCGAAGTCACCTCGCTGACCACCCTGAAACTCGCCGAGATCTACACCGAAGCCGGCGTTCCAGCAGGCGTGTTCAACGTACTGACCGGCAGCGGCCGTGAAGTCGGCACCTGGCTGACCGAGCACCCGCGCATCGAGAAAATCTCGTTCACCGGCGGCACCGACACCGGCAAAAAAGTCATGGCCAGCGCGTCGAGTTCGTCGCTCAAGGAAGTCACCATGGAACTGGGCGGCAAGTCGCCGCTGATCGTGTTCGAAGATGCCGACCTGGACCGCGCCGCCGACATCGCGATGATGGCCAACTTCTACAGCTCCGGTCAGGTCTGCACCAACGGCACCCGCGTGTTCGTGCCCAAGCACCTGCAAGCGGCATTTGAAGCGAAGATTCTGGAGCGTGTTGCGCGCATTCGCATCGGCGACCCGCAAGACGACAACACCAACTTTGGCCCACTGGTCAGCTTCGCCCACATGGAAAGCGTGCTCGGTTACATCAAGCTGGGCAAAGAGCAAGGCGCCCGCCTGCTGTGCGGCGGCGACCGCCTGACCGATGGCGACCTGGCCAAAGGCGCGTTCGTGGCACCGACCGTGTTCACTGACTGCACCGACGAGATGACCATCGTCCGTGAAGAAATCTTCGGCCCGGTGATGAGCATCCTCACTTACGAGACTGAAGAAGAAGTGATCCGCCGCGCCAACGCCACCGACTTCGGCCTGGCTGCGGGCCTTGTGACCAAAGACTTGAACCGCGCCCACCGCGTGATTCATCAACTGGAAGCGGGCATCTGCTGGATCAACGCCTGGGGCGAGTCCGACGCAAAAATGCCGGTCGGCGGCTACAAGCAATCGGGTGTTGGCCGTGAGAACGGCATCAGCTCGCTGAACAACTTCACCCGCATCAAATCGGTACAGGTTGAGCTGGGCGACTACGCATCAGTGTTCTGATGAGCCTCAAGCGGCAAGCTACAAGCTGCCAGTAACAGCAGCTTGGTTTGCCGCACCTCCCAGATACACCGCTCGCTGCACTTTCTTGCAGCTTGAAGCTTGAAGCTTACAGCTCCCAAGGAGACCTTATGACTACAGAATACGATTACATCATTGTGGGTGCCGGCTCCGCCGGTAACACCCTGGCGACCCGTCTGACCGAAGACGAAGGCGTCACCGTTTTGCTGCTGGAAGCCGGCGGCCCTGACTACCGTCTCGATTTCCGTACCCAGATGCCCGCCGCCCTGGCGTTCCCGCTGCAGGGCCGTCGCTACAACTGGGCCTACGAAACCGACCCTGAGCCACACATGGACAACCGCCGGATGGAATGCGGCCGCGGCAAGGGCCTCGGTGGTTCGTCCTTGATCAACGGCATGTGCTACATCCGTGGCAACGCCATGGACTACGACAACTGGGCCAAATTGCCCGGTCTGCAAGACTGGACGTACCTCGACTGCCTGCCCTACTTCCGTAAAGCCGAAACCCGCGACATCGGCGCCAACGACTGGCACGGCGGCGATGGCCCAGTCAGCGTGACCACGCCGAAAGCCGGCAACAACCCGCTGTTCAACGCCATGGTTGAAGCGGGCGTACAAGCCGGCTACCCGCGTACCGAAGACCTGAACGGCTACCAGCAAGAAGGCTTCGGCCCGATGGACCGCACCGTCACGCCAAACGGCCGTCGCGCCAGCACCGCACGCGGTTACCTGGACACGGCTAAAAAGCGTTCGACGCTGACCATCGTCACCCACGCCCTGACCGACAAAGTGTTGTTTGAAGGCAAGCGTGCCGTGGGCGTGCGTTACCTGATCGGCGCTGCCGAAGAGCGCGTTGAAGCCCGCGCGCGCAAAGAAGTGCTGGTGTGCAGCGGCGCAATCGCCTCGCCGCAACTGCTGCAGCGCTCCGGTGTCGGCCCGGCCAAACTGCTCGAAAGCCTCGACATCCCGGTGGTCCACGACCTGCCGGGCGTCGGCGAAAACCTGCAGGACCACCTTGAGCTGTACCTGCAATATGCCTGCACCCAACCGGTGTCGCTGTACCCGTCGCTGCTCTGGTACAACCAGCCAGCCATCGGTGCCGAATGGCTGTTCAACGGCACCGGGATCGGTGCCAGCAACCAGTTCGAAGCCGGCGGTTTTATCCGTTCGCGCCCGGAATTCGAGTGGCCGAACATCCAGTACCACTTCCTGCCGGTGGCGATTAACTACAACGGCAGCAAGGGCGTGCAAGAACACGGTTTTCAGGCGCACATGGGTTCCATGCGTTCGCCGAGCCGTGGCCGCATCCAGCTCAAATCGAAGAACCCGCGGGACTACCCGAGCATCCTCTTCAACTACATGGCCAGCGAGCAGGATTGGCAGGAGTTTCGCGACGGCATCCGCCTGACCCGTGAAATCATGCAGCAGCCGGCGCTGGATCAATACCGTGGCCGCGAAATCAGCCCCGGCATCGAAGTGCAAACGGATGAGCAGCTCGACAAGTTCATCCGCGAACACGCCGAAACCGCGTACCACCCCTCGTGCTCGTGCAAGATGGGCGACGATGAAATGGCCGTAGTCGATGGCGAAGGCCGTGTGCATGGCCTGCAAGGGCTGCGCGTGGTGGATGCCTCGATCATGCCGATCATCACCACCGGCAACCTGAACGCGCCGACGATCATGATCGCCGAGAAAATCGCCGACAAGATCCGTGGCCGCCAGCCATTGCCGCGCAGCACCGCCGACTACTACGTGGCAGGCGATGCGCCAGTGCGTGGCAAGCCGATGCGTGAAGTCGGCCCTACCGCGCAGTAACGGTGTCGCTCCCATCGGGAGCGAGCCCCCTCCCACATTTGAAGGTATTCACACATCAAAATGTGCGAGGGGGCTTGCTCCCGATGAGGCCCGAACAGGCACCTCAACGCCCTCCGCCTGCCTACACTCTCCTTGATCAGCGCCCCGCCCCAGGCCTACTCTGTTGCCTGCCCGCGATGAGCCGCCCACAAGGAAGGCCCCATGTTCGAACACCACGCCACACTCAAAAAGCATTTCAGTGCCCTGCGCACCACCGCTGAATTTTTCTCGCTGCGTTACGTGCGCGAATCCGGCCAATACCTGTCGGTACGCAAAAACGTCGCCGCACCGCCACACTTGAACCACGACGAGGGCGCCATGCTCACCGTGCGTGTCAATGGCGTGGAAGCCTACGCCGCCACCAACGACATCTCCCTTGCCGGCCTGCAAGCCGCCCTCGAACGCGCGGAACAACAAGCCCGGCGGATCTTGCCGCACGCTCTGCTCGACCTGCACACGCAGCCCGTCGCAACTGACGTCGCCGACTACGTGTCGCCCGACCTCGACCAGCCCTTCCCGTCCTTGAGCGACTGCTACCAATTGCTCGGTGACGAGTCTGCGAGCGTGCCCAAAGACCAGCGGCTGGTGAGCTGGGAAGTCAGCCTGGGCACCACCCGCGTCGAACAGATCTACCTCAACAGTGCCGGCGCCGAACTGCGCCAGGCGCAACGCTTTGTTTACCCGGGCGTGAGCGTCACCGCCTTCGACGGCAACGACAGCCAAACCCGCACCTTGGGCGGCAGCAACTTCGGCCAGCAAGGCGGCGCGAACGTGATCAGCCGCTTCGGCCTGGTCGGCGCCGCCAGCAGCGTCGCCGACCAAGCCCTGCAATTGCTGCTCGCGCCGAACACGCCGCACGGCCCGCGCGACCTGCTGTTAATGCCCGACCAGATGATCTTGCAGATCCATGAATCCATCGGCCACCCGCTGGAACTGGACCGCATCCTCGGCGATGAGCGCAATTACGCCGGCACCAGCTTTGTGAAGGCCAGCGACTTTGGCCACCTGCAATACGGCTCCAAATTACTGAACGTGACCTTCGACCCGGAGATCCCCGAGCAGCTCGCCAGCTACAGCCATGACGATGACGGCACCCGCGCCAGCAAGCAGTTCCTGATCCGCGACGGCCTGCTGATCAAGCCATTGGGCGGTGCGCTGTCGCAATTTCGCGCGAATATGCCAGGCGTCGCCAACAGCCGCGCGTGCGGCTGGAATCGCCCGCCAATCGACCGTATGGCCAACTTGAACATCGAGGCAGGCGACAAAAGCCAGGCCGAACTGATCAGCGGCATCGAGCACGGTATTTTGATGAGCACCAACCGCTCCTGGTCCATCGACGATGCGCGTAACAAATTCCAGTTCGGCTGCGAATGGGGCCAATTGATCGAAAACGGCGAGCTCAAGGGCGTGGTGAAAAACCCCAACTACCGGGCGATTTCCGCGCAGTTCTGGCGCAACCTCAGCGCCGTTGGCGACGCCAGCACCTTCAAGGTTTTGGGCACGCCAAACTGCGGCAAAGGCGAACCCAACCAAGTCATCCGCGTCGGCCATGCCTCGCCCGCGTGCGTGTTCAGTAATGTCGATGTTTTTGGGGGAGATGCCTGATGAACAACTTCAAGGCACTGGTGGATTGGCTCAAGCAGTCGATCACCGACAAGGAACAATTCCACCTCGGCTTTGCTGCCGAATCATCCGAATTCGTGCGTTTCAACCACGCCAAAGTGCGCCAGGCCGGGCAAGTGCAACAGGCCAGTGTGAACCTCAAGCTGATCAGCGATGGCCGGCATGCCGACCTCGGCATCACCCTCGCCGGTTCGCCGGAACTCGACCGCCAGCGCCTCGCCGATGGCCTGCAACAACTGCGCGAAACCCTGCCATTACTGCCGCAGGACCCGTACTTGCTGCTCAACCACGACGCCTGGCAAAGCCACAACGAACAGTTGCGACCCTTGCCGGAGCTGGCCAAGGTACTCGAAGCAATACACCAGGCCGCAGAAGGTGTGGACATGGTTGGCTTCTACGCCGCCGGCCCGATCAGCCGTGGTTTTGCCAGTTCAAACGGTGCATTCGGCTGGCATCAGGCCAATAGTTTTAACGTCGATTTCAGCTTGTTCCACGCCAACGGCGAAGCGGTAAAAGCCAGCTACGCCGGGCACACCTGGAACAGCGCCGAGTTCGCCGCGCGCTTCCAACAGGCGCGCGAGCAGTTGGAGTTTCTCGGCCGCCCGCTGCACAAGCTAGCGCCAGGGCAGTACCGCGCCTACCTCGCGCCGGCCGCACTGGAAGAAATCTTCAGCATCATCACCTGGGGTGGTTTTTCCGCCCAGGCCATCGCCAGCAAGGGCAGTTCGTTGCAACGCCTGTACGCGGGCGAACAGTCGTTGAGCCCATTGGTCACGGTGAACGAGCAGATCAGCGGCTCCTTGAGCCAGGCGTTTTCCACCGAAGGCTACCCGCGTGGTGATGTAACGCTGATCAGCGCGGGCGCAGCCTGCGGCCAACTGATCAACTCGCGCAGCGCCGCCGAATATGGCCTCAGCACCAACGGCGCGAGCAGCGACGAATCACCCAGCGCCCTGCAAGTGGCAGCAGGCAGTTTGGCCCAGGCCGATATTCTCAAACAGTTGGGCACCGGGCTGTACATCAGCAACCTGTGGTACTTGAACTACTCCGACCTGCCGGCGGCGCGCCTGACCGGCATGACGCGCTTCGCCACGTTCTGGGTGGAAGACGGCGAGATCAAAGCGCCGGTCAGCACCATGCGTTTTGATGACAGCGTGTACCAGTTGCTCGGCTCCCAACTCGAAGCCCTGACCGCTGAGCGAGAACTGCTGCTGTCGGCAAGTACCTACAGCCAGCGCAATACAGCCTCCAACTTGCTGCCGGGCGCCCTGGTAAAACGCCTGACGCTGACCTTGTAACCGCAGTTACTCCAATATAGGAGGGGCGGTGCGACGATTCGACTTGCTCCCGATAGCGGTGCATCAGCCAGTGAGTCATTGACTGATATACCGCTATCGGGAGCAAGCCCCCTCCCACAGTGTTTGTGCTGTTTTCACACACCTTGTTTCGCCCCTTCCTACCGCCCATTCCCATTTAACCCGTCTGCCCGCGTGGCCAGTTGTCGCCTCCAAAAAACCCCGCTATAACGGTTAGTGGCACTCTGCCACCCAACCCACGTGCGCGCACGTAAAGCATGACCTTGCCCGGGATAGGGCAAGCTGGAGCGTTGACATGAACCATGGAAGTTTTGTCATTCAAAAGCTGTTCAAACACTACAACGTGTACACAGAGCAACTAGGCAACGACCCAACCAAGAACACCGTGCTGATGGTCAATGGCGCACTGTCCACCACCCGCTCCTTTGCCCGCACCAGCAAGTGCCTGGCGCAACACTTCAACGTGCTGCTGTTCGATTTGCCGTTTTCCGGCTACTCCCGCGAGCACAACACTGACTTGGGCCTGGTGACCAAGGACGACGAAGTGCAAATCCTGCGGGCGCTGGTGGAGCGCTTCGAGGTCAACCACTTGGTGTCGGCGTCGTGGGGCGGCATCTCGACATTGCTGACCCTGGCGCACAACCCGCCCTCCATTCAAAGCTCGGTGGTGATGGCCCTGGCCCCCAACCTCAACCAGGCCATGCTCGATTATGTGGAACGCGTGCGCGTGCTGATCGAGGCCGACGACAAGTCCGCGGTCGGCGACCTGCTCAACGAGACGGTCGGCAAATACCTCTCGCCACGGCTTAAACGCAATAACCACCGGCACTTGTCGAGCATGGCCACTAACGAGTACTGCCAGGCGCGCTTTCATATCCAGCAAGTGCTGGCGCTGGGCGATGGCAATTATCTGCCGGCGCTTACCCAAATCGAAACGCCGGTGCATTTTCTCAACGGCACGCTGGACGAATACACGCCCGCCGACGAGGCCCAGTTGTTCAAGCGGTATGTGGGGCGCAGCAGCTTTGCCAGTGCCGAACACACTGGCCACTTACTCGACCTTGAGTCGCGCGAGGCGGCGCTGGCGGTGCACCGTGCGCTGTTGGATTTTTTGGTTGGAAAGCACGCTGCGTTGTCAGACCTAGACGAACAGCCAATGGGAAAAGGCGCGACGGATGGCGCATAATCGCCGACACATAGCCTGCTAACAAAAAGGGTTCACATGCCGAATCGCGTCCCTCTCGATGCCAAGACCGCCCGCTGGCTGCCCTGGGTGGTGGCGATTGCCTTCTTCATGCAGTCGCTGGATGGGACGATCCTCAACACGGCGCTGCCGGCCATGGCCCGCGACCTCGCCGAAAACCCGCTGCGTATGCAAGGCGTGGTGATTGCTTACATGCTCACCGTCGCCTTGCTGATTCCGGCGTCGGGCTGGGTGGCCGACCGCTTCGGCACCAAAAAAATCTTCTTCGGCGCGATCATGCTGTTCAGCATTGGGTCCTTGCTGTGTGCGCTGTCCAGCAGCCTGAGCATGCTGGTCGGCGCGCGAGTGATTCAAGGCTTGGGCGGCGCATTGATGCTGCCCGTTGGGCGCCTGGTGGTCTTGCGCGCTTACCCGCGTTCCGAACTGGTGCGCATCATGGGCTTCATTACCATCCCCGGCCTGCTCGGCCCACTGCTCGGCCCGACGCTGGGCGGCTGGATGGTGCAATACCTGACCTGGCACTGGATCTTCCTGATCAACCTGCCGGTGGGCATGATCGGTTGCTACGCCGTGTGGAAACTCATCCCCGACCTGCGCGGCAGCGAGCGCACGCGTTTTGACAGCATGGGGTTTGTGCTGTTTGGCGCGGCGATGGTGTTGATCACCATCGCCATGGAAGGCTTGGGCGAACTGCACCTGCCGCACCTGCGGGTGATGCTGTTGCTGTTCGGCGGGCTGGCGTGCCTCGCGGCTTATTGGCTGCGCGCCGGGCATATCGATAACCCGCTGTTCTCGCCGGTGCTGTTCAAGACCCGCACCTTTGCCGTGGGCATTTTGGGTAACCTGTTTGCGCGGCTGGGCAGCGGCGCCCTGCCGTTTCTGGTGCCGCTGCTGTTGCAGGTGGCGCTGGGTTACTCGCCGTCGGAAGCCGGCATGAGCATGTTGCCGCTGGCAGCGGCGGCGATGTTTGCCAAGTCCATCGCGCGCACACTGATCGAGCGCCTCGGTTACCGCGTGGTGCTGACCGGTAACACGCTGTTGCTCGGCATGATGCTCGCCAGTATGGGCCTGGTCAGCGAGCACACGCCCTACCCGCTGCTGCTGTGCATGCTGGCGGTTTTGGGGGCGATCAACTCGCTGCAATTTACCGCGATGAACACCGTCACCCTGATCGACCTCGACGACGCCCAGGCCAGCAGCGGCAACAGTTTGCTCTCGGTGGTCGCACAATTGTCCCTCAGCCTTGGGGTGGCCTGCGCCGGCGCACTGCTCGGCGGGTTTACCCTGGAAACCGGCAACGACGGCGTCGAAAGCGTATTGGGCGCCTTCCAGTTAACCTTCCTCACGGTGGGCATCATGGCGATGCTGGCGGCGGCGATCTTCTTGCAACTGTCGCCCAAAAAAACAGCTGCAAGCTAAGGGGCAGCTTCAAGCTAAGGTGCAGCTACAAGCTTCAAGCTTAGGAGCAGCTACAAGCTTTAAGCGGTGACGCTGCTTGTAGCTTGTAGCTTGTAGCTTGTAGCTTGCAGCTTGCAGCTTGTAGCTTGCCGCTTGCCGCTGCCCACCCCCTCGTCCGAACGATGCGAGAAATTGGGTGGGGGCCTGTTACACTGCGCGACATTTTGTTTTGCAGAGCCAGTCCCGTGACTACCATCGCCACCGCTTTTAATACTTTGCCGCTCTCCGCCGCCATGTTGGCTAACCTCGACTCGCTGGGTTATGTCGAGATGACGCAGATCCAGGCGCAAAGCTTGCCGGTGATCCTCAAGGGGCTGGACCTGATTGCCCAGGCCAAGACCGGCAGCGGCAAAACCGCCGCCTTCGGCATCGGCCTGTTGAACCCGATCAACCCGCGCTACTTCGGCTGCCAGGCGCTGGTCATGTGCCCGACGCGTGAGCTGGCCGACCAGGTCGCCAAGGAAATCCGCCGTCTGGCCCGCGCCGAAGACAACATCAAGGTGCTGACCCTGTGCGGCGGCGTGTCCCTGGGCCCGCAGATCGCTTCGCTGGAGCATGGCGCGCACGTTATCGTCGGCACCCCCGGCCGTATCCAGCAGCACCTGCGCAAAGGTTCGCTGGTGCTGGACGGCTTGAACACGCTGATCCTCGACGAAGCCGACCGCATGCTCGACATGGGTTTCTACGACGCCATCGAAGACATCATCAGCAAAACCCCGGCACGCCGCCAAACCTTGCTGTTCTCGGCCACCTACCCGGTGAGCATCAAGCAATTGGCCTCCAAGTTCATGCGTGCGCCGCAACAGGTCAAGGCCGAAGCGTTCCACTCCGATGACCAGATCGAGCAGCGTTTCTACGAGATCTCGCCGGAAGAGCGCATGGACGCGGTGACCAAAGTGCTCGCGCATTTCCGCCCGGCCTCTTGCGTCGCCTTCTGCTTCACCAAGCAGCAAGTGCAGGAAACCGTGGATCACCTGACCGCCAAGGGCATTTCCGCCGTCGGCCTGCATGGCGACCTCGAACAGCGCGACCGCGACCAGGTACTGGCGATGTTCGCCAACCGCAGCACCTCGGTGCTGGTGGCGACCGACGTTGCCGCGCGCGGTTTGGACATTGACTCGCTGGACATGGTGATCAACGTCGAACTGGCCCGCGACTCGGAAATCCACATCCACCGTGTAGGCCGTACCGGCCGCGCCGGTGAGACCGGCATCGCCATCAGCCTGGTGGCGCCGTCCGAAGCGCACCGCGCCCAAGCCATCGAGCAATTGCAAAAATCGCCGTTGAACTGGGACCAACTGGACAACCTCAAGCCACAAAGCGGCGGCCCACTGCTGCCGGTGATGAGCACCCTGTGCATCGGCGCAGGCCGTAAAGACAAGGTTCGCCCAGGCGACATCCTTGGCGCACTGACCGGTGAAGCCGGCATACCGGGTGCTCAGGTCGGCAAAATCGCGATCTTTGACTTCCAGGCGTTTGTGGCCGTAGAGCGCGGGATCGCCAAGCAGGCGCTGCAGCGCTTGAATGACGGCAAGATCAAAGGCCGTTCGTTGCGCGTGCGTATCCTGTAAAAGCGCTCCCCTTCAATGGAGGCCTAATGTGGGAGGGGGCTTGCTCCCGATGAGGGTATTTCAGTCACCTGATGTGTCGCTGAACCACCGCCATCGGGAGCAAGCCCCCTCCCACATTTGCCTGTATTCCAATTCAGCACTTGTATGAGGACACCGTTTTGCGCTCGACCGAAGTTGTGATCATTGGCGCCGGCGCCGCAGGCTTGATGTGTGCACTGACCGCCGCCGGGCGTGGGCGCAAGGTGATGTTGATCGACCACGCGAACAAGGCCGGCAAAAAGATCCTGATGTCCGGTGGTGGCCGCTGCAATTTCACCAATATGTACACCGAGCCTGCCAACTTCCTTTCGCACAACGCGCACTTCTGCAAATCCGCACTGGCGCGTTACACCCAGTGGGATTTTATCGCGCTGGTGGCCAAGCACGGCGTGCCGTACCACGAGAAAAAACTCGGCCAGTTGTTCTGCGATAACAAGTCGAGCGACATCCTCGGCATGCTGCTGGATGAATGCATCCAGACCGGCGTGAACATTCATCTGGACACCTCGATCGAGGAAATCGCCAAGCTCGAACGTGGTTATCAGTTGCAGACCACGCTGGGTGAGCTGCGCTGCGAATCGCTGGTGATCGCCACCGGCGGCTTGTCGATTCCGACCTTGGGTGCGACCGGTTTTGGTTATCAAGTCGCCAAACAGTTCGGCCATGAACTGCTGCCGACCCGCGCCGGGCTGGTGCCGTTCACCATCACCGACCAACTCAAAGACCTGTGCGGCGAGTTGTCCGGCACCTCGGTGGACTGCCTCGTCAGCTGCAACGACCAGAGCTTTCGCGAGAACCTCCTGTTTACTCACCGTGGCCTCAGCGGGCCGGCGATCTTGCAGATTTCCTCTTATTGGGAACCCGGCGACACCGTCGAAATCAACCTGCTGCCCGACCACGACGCCCACACTTGGCTGCAACAGCAACAGGTGGAGCGCCCCAACAGTGAGCTGAAAACCCTGCTGGGTGAAATCTTCACCAAGAAGATGGCCAACCTGCTGGCCGACACCTGGTTCGCGTCCAAACCGATGAAGCAGTACACCCACGCGGAAGTGGCTGACATCGCGCAAAAACTCGGCCGTTGGCAACTGGTGCCGGCGGGCACCGAGGGCTACCGCACGGCCGAGGTGACGCTGGGCGGTGTGGACACGCGAGAAGTGTCGTCCAAGACTATGGAATCGCTGAAAAGCCCGGGCTTGTACTTTATCGGTGAAGTGCTGGATGTGACCGGTCACCTCGGCGGGTTTAACTTCCAGTGGGCCTGGGCTTCGGGTTACGCCGCCGCGCAATACGCCTGAAAATTGGATGTGTGGGAGGGGGCTTGCTCCCGATAGCGGTGCCTCAGTCAGTACAGGTATTGCCTGAACTTCTGCCATCGGGAGCAAGCCCCCTCCCACATTAAGTGCAGTACAGGTATTGCCTGAACCTCTGCCATCGGGAGCAAGCCCCCTCCCACATTAAGTGCAGTACAGGTATTGCCTGAACCTCTGCCATCGGGAGCAAGCCCCCTCCCACATTAATTGCATTCCACATCTGGAGTGCAGTGCCTGGAATATATTTTGCCCATCGATGTGATCGCCACGCTTGCCGTGGCGTCTTTGATAGCTCAATTTAGCGGCATCGTCCCGGAAGACTCCAGACTTCATGTCATCGACCTCGTTCAAGCAGTCCATGCGGCGCCTGTGGGCGCTGGATAAATTCAGTTACAGCGTGCGCGTGTTCATCGCCCTCACCGGCAGCATGGCGCTGTGCTGGTATCAGGACGAGATGGCATTGCTGATCCCGCTGTTCCTGGGGATTATCGCCAGCGCGCTGGCCGAGACCGATGACAGTTGGCAAGGCCGCCTGAATGCCCTGGCGGTGACGCTGGTGTGTTTCAGCATTGCCGCGCTGTCGGTGGAGCTGCTGTTCCCGTACCCGTGGTTTTTCGCAATTGCCCTCGCCCTGGCCAGCTTCTGCCTGACCATGCTCGGGGCGCTGGGCGAACGCTATGGCGCAATCGCTTCGGCAACATTGATTCTGTCGGTGTACACCATGATCGGCGTCGACCAGCGCGGTGACGCCTTCACCGACTTCTGGCACGAACCGTTGCTGCTGGTGGCCGGTGCCGCATGGTACGGCGTGCTGTCGGTGCTGTGGCAGGCGCTGTTTTCCAACCAGCCGGTGCAGCAAAGTTTGGCGCGGTTGTTTCGTGAATTGGGGCGTTACCTCAAGCTCAAGTCCTCACTGTTTGAGCCGATTCGCCAGTTGGATGTGGAAGCGCGCCGCCTGGAGCTTGCCCAGCAAAATGGCCGGGTGGTCGCAGCGCTGAACGCGGCAAAAGAAATTATCCTGCACCGCGTGGGCAATGGTCGCCCCGGCTCGAAGGTCAGTCGTTACCTGAAGCTGTATTTTTTGGCCCAGGACATTCACGAACGCGCCAGCTCGTCCCACTACCCTTACAACGCCCTGGCCGACGCGTTCTTTCACAGTGACGTGTTGTTCCGCTGCCAGCGCCTGCTGCGCCAGCAAGGCAAAGCCTGCCAAACGCTCGGCGAATCAATCCAACTGCGCCAGCCGTTCATTTATGACGACAGCTTCGCCGAAGCGCTGGGCGACTTGAACGCCTCGCTGGAACACTTGCGCATCCAGAGCAACCCGGCCTGGCGCGGCTTGCTGCGCTCATTGCGTGCCCTGGCCGCCAACCTGTCGACCCTCGACCGCCTGCTCGGTGACGCGAGCAACCCCGACGCCCTCGCCGACGCCACCGACAGCAACCTGCTCGACCGTGCGCCGCGCAACCTCAAAGAAATGTGGACGCGCCTGCGCACGCAACTCACGCCCACCTCGCTATTGTTCCGCCACGCCCTGCGCTTGGCCCTGGCACTGACCATCGGCTACGGCACGCTGCACGCGATCCACGCCTCGCAAGGTTATTGGATCATCCTCACCACCCTGTTCGTCTGCCAGCCCAACTACGGCGCCACCCGGCGCAAGCTCGGCCAGCGGATCATCGGCACCGCCATCGGCCTCACCGTCGCGTGGGCGCTGTTCGACCTGTTCCCGAGCCCGCTGGTGCAATCGATGTTCGCCATCGCCGCAGGCCTGGTGTTCTTCCTCAACCGCACCACGCGCTACACGCTGGCCACGGCGGCAATCACGCTGATGGTGTTGTTCTGCTTCAACCAAGTGGGCGATGGCTACGGGCTGTTCCTGCCAAGGCTGTTCGACACCCTGATCGGCAGCCTGATCGCGGGCCTCGCGGTGTTCCTGTTCTTGCCGGACTGGCAAGGCCGTCGCCTGAACAAGGTGCTGGCCAGCACACTGACCTGCAACAGCATTTACCTGCGCCAAATCATGCAGCAATACGCCGCCGGCAAAAGCGACGACCTCGCCTACCGCCTGGCCCGTCGCAATGCGCACAACGCCGATGCGGCGCTGTCGACGACACTCGCGAACATGCTGATGGAGCCTGGCCACTTTCGCAAAGAAGCCGATGTGGGCTTTCGCTTTCTGGTGCTGTCGCACACCTTGCTCAGCTATTTGTCGGGGCTGGGGGCGCACCGCGAAACCCTGTTGCCGGCCGAAGTGCGTGAGCATTTGATCGACGGCGCGGGCAATACCCTGGCCGCGAGCATCGACGAAATCGCCACGGCGCTGGCCAACAAACAGCCGATCGCGATTCAGAGCGACGCCGAAGAAGCCCTGGCGGCGGACCTTGAGCAGATGCCGGATGAGATCGATGAAGGGCAGCGACTGGTGCAGACGCAATTGGCCTTGATCTGCCGGCAGTTGGGGCCGCTGCGCACGCTGGCCGCGCACCTGATCAAAGATACCCGCGCGGCTTAGGCCGCCCTCGGGCGCAAGCCCCCTCCCACATTTGGCCCACAAGAACGCTACATTCCGTGCGCCTTCATCAACCGCGCATAACTGCCATCGAGCTTCATCCTGGCAATCTCGCGGTCAAAACCGGCGACGATCTGCTCATGCTCGGGGTTCTTCAGGCTGACCAGAATATGCAGGCTGTTTTCACTCAACGGCGTCGGCAAAAACTCCACCGCATTACGCACCTTCAGCGACTCGCGCGCGAGGTAGTAGCGGGCCACATATTCATCTTCCAGCGTTAGCCTTACGCGCTGCGCCGCAAGCATGCGCACGGCCATGGCGAAGTTATGCACAGGTACTTTTTGCAACTGCTCATCTTGGTCGAATGCCGCCGAATAGGCATACCCGCGGACCACGGCGATGGGCTCGCCGTGCAGTTGCTGCAAATTCTGATACTCGATAGGGTCTTCAACGCGCTTGATAAAACGCACACGGTTAACCAGGTACGGTTCGGAAAACTGCCCCAACTGCGTACGCGCAGCGTCATACCAGGCATTGACCAACACGTCATAGCGGCCATCGCCCACGCCCAGCAACGCACGCGCCCAAGGCACCTGTTCGAAATCACTTGCGTAGCCTGCGCGCGCCAAGGCCGTGCTGACAATATCGGTGGCCAGCCCGCCGTTGATCAAGGTGGCATCGGTAAAAGGCGGCCATGCATCCGCGACCAGACGCAGGCGCTGCGCGAACGCTGGCTGGGCCAGCAACAACACTGCGATCAAAGCAACGGCACGAGAAAATCGCGGCATGCTCAAGGTCCTTGGCGGGGCAGGTGATGGCCTTATAACAATAGCTCATCAATAATCCTGTACTGCAGATTACACAAAGAAGTCAGCGACGACTGAACTCAATGATGGCGATATGACGCCACTCACACAATTGCCGAATTTAGACAGCGAGGCACGCTGCGCTTACTATCGGCAACCGTCACTCAGAAGAGATCACACCATGAGCGTTGAATGGGTCTGCAAACATCACGATGAGCTTGGCAAGGAACAGTTGTACGCGATTTTGCGCCTGCGCAGCGACGTCTTCGTTGTCGAACAGAAGTGCGCTTACGCGGACCTCGACGGGCAGGACCTGTCGGGCGACACCCACCACCTGATGGCCTGGAACGATGACGCATTGGTGGCATACTTGCGCCTGCTCGACCCGGAGTCTCAGGGCGGCGATGTGGTGGTGGGTCGAGTGGTGGTGGCGCCGGTGGCACGCGGCACCGGGCTGGGCCATCAGATGATGCAGGAAGCGCTCACGCGCATTGCATCTATCTGGCCAGAAACGCCGATTTTTCTGTCAGCCCAAGCGCATCTGCAGGGGTATTACGGGCGGTACGGTTTTGTGGTGGCGGGCGAGGAATACCTGGAAGACGATATTCCCCACATCGGTATGCGCCGCCTCTGAGGGCGCCATCGGGAGCAAGCCCCCTCCCACAGTTGAATGTGTTCACACATTGAATGGGGTGGCTGTGCTGAAGCCATCGGAGCAGGCTCTTTCTCATATTTTGACTGTGTTCACACATCCACTGTGGGAGGGGGCTTGCTCCCGATGGCGGCAGGCCAGTCACCGCAGAACTCAGGGGTAACCCAAAACCTGCTTGATCGACGCCAGATTCGCCTCGATCCAGCCCCGATCAATCGCGCCCCAGCTACGAATCCGATAGTGCCCCGCATGGTTGCGGGCGCCGTCTTCCTGCTCGAATTCGCACACAATATCCAGGTCGGCCAGTGCGGCAATGGTGTCCTGCGCCGTGCGCCGGGGCATGCCAGTGGCCTCGGTCAACGCCGGCACGCTGCTGGCCTGCTGGCTGTCAATCAAGTACGCCACGTACAGGCGGCGGTAAAAACTGCTTTTGGTTTTGCTCACGTCCATGGTCTATCGCCTGGTGAGGTTAGGGCTTGCCCTGCAAATCGCGATACGTGAGGTACACCCGCAGGTCGAATTCCACCTGATGGTAGCCCGGCATCATGTACTCGCAGAGTTTATAGAACGCCTTGTTGTGGTCCGACTCTTTGAAGTGCGCCAGCTCGTGCACCACGATCATGCGCAAAAATTGCGGCGCGGCCTCTTTGAACAACGCGGCGATGCGAATCTCTTTCTTGGACTTGAGATTACCGCCCTGCACCCGTGAAATCGTGGTGTGCAGGCCCAAAGCGCGGTGGGTGAGGTCGAGGCGGTTGTCGAAGAGTACTTTGTCGATGGCCGGCGCGTTACGCAGGTGTTCCTGCTTCAAGGCCAAGGCGTAGCTGTACAGCGCTTTATCACTCTGCACCGCGTGGCGCTCGGGGTAACGCTGATCCAGGTACGCGCCCAACTGGTCCTTGGCGATCAGTTGGCGCACTTGCTCCTGGAGGGCTGCGGGGTAGGCCTGGAGGTATTTCAGCGCGGTCATGGGGTCTGCAACAGGGTTCGAAAGGCCGCCAGTGTAGCGAATTCAAAGCAGACGGGGGCGAGACCAGGCGGCCAATTCCTCGGCCATCAGCGGTTGCGCTGCCCACGGCCCCTGGATAAACGAGCAACCATTGGCTTTGAGCCAGTGCGACTGTTCGAGTGTTTCCACACCTTCAGCGATCACCAACACATCAAAATGCCCGCACAACTGGATAATACTGCGGGCCATCGCCGCGTCCCGCATCGAGCCTGGCAAGCGCGCGACCAGTTGCGGGTCCAGCTTGAGCGTATCGAACTCCAGGTCACGCAGATGGGCCAGTGAACAGCGGCCCAAACCGAAGTCATCGAGGGCAATACGCACCCCAAGCTGACGCAATAACTTGAGCTGCTTGTTGGCCTCATCCACGTTGTTCATGAGGCTGTCTTCGCTGATTTCCACCTCCAACTGCCGCCCCTGTAACCCATGTCGCTCGATGACCTGCTGCAGTTGGCTCGCAAGGTTAGGCATATTAAATTGGCTGCTGCTCAAGCTCACGCTCAACACCAGGTCTTCGTCAAAGGTGCTGTGCCAGGCCTGGCGCTGCGCCGCCACTTGCTGGTAGATCCAGGTGCTCAACTGGCTGATCAGCCGCGCCTCCTCCAGCAACGGTAAAAACAGCCCAGGCGGCACGTCACCGACACTCGGGTGCTGCCAGCGCAACAGCGCCTCGACGCCGCGCAAACGGCCGTCATCCAGCGACACCTGCGGCTGGTACACCAGGGTGAAATCCTTGTTCTGAATGGCGCTGCGCACGCTGTCTTCGAGCATCAGGCGTGAACGCGCGCGGCCGTTCATTTCCTGATCGTAATAGCGATATTGCTGACGCCCCGCGCGCTTGGCTTCGTACATGGCAATATCCGCTGCGCGCAGCAGGCCGTTCAAGTCCGAGCCGCAGTCCGGGAACGTCGCAATGCCGATGCTGGCACCGAGCATCACATCCAAACCATCGACCTGCTGACACACCGACACGCGCTCGATCAGCTTCTCTGAAATCTTTGCCGCCTGTTCCGGGAATTCCAGCTCCAGCAACGCGGTGAACTCATCCCCGCCCATACGCCCCAAAATGTCGTAGGAACGCAAACACGCCTGCATTTGTTCCGACACCCAGCGCAACACGCGGTCGCCCGCATCATGGCCCAATGTGTCATTGACGCGCTTGAAGCCGTCGAGGTCCAGGTACAGCAACACCAGCGACAGCCCGTTGCGCTCGCTGCGCAATAAGGTGTTCTCCACCGCCTGGTGGAAGCCGCGCCGGTTCAGCAGCCCGGTCAACGGGTCGGTAACGGCCTGGAACTCCAGTTGCTGGTGCAGGTGGCGCACCTCGGACATGTCCAGCACCGTCACCACCATGGCCTTTTGCTCGGCGGGCAATGGCGCGCAGGACAAAGCCACCGGCACCTGCTGGCCGCGACCCGTGCGCAAAATGGCGTCGTGCTGGCGCCACGTCTGCCCCTTGCGGTACGCCTCGAACATCGGGAAACCCAACCAGGTGGGCACATGCGGCTTTTGCAGGAAACTCAAGAAGCTCTCGCCCTGCAACTCCGCCATGGTGGCATTGAGTAACCGGGAAATGGCCGGGTTGGCGTACTCGATCACACTGCCCTCGCCCACCACCAGAATGCCCTCGGCGGCGTTGTCGAGCACCGAGGCATTAAACGCGCGGGCA
The DNA here is from genome assembly GCF_049199985.1 of Pseudomonas kitaguniensis. Classification (NCBI taxonomy): domain Bacteria; kingdom Pseudomonadati; phylum Pseudomonadota; class Gammaproteobacteria; order Pseudomonadales; family Pseudomonadaceae; genus Pseudomonas; species Pseudomonas kitaguniensis. Next base: position 88,776 of record NZ_JBLZPT010000018.1, on the reverse strand, counting down.
GATTCCAGGTCATGGCTCAGGCGCTGCAAGGCCCGGCGGTTGCGCTGCTGCTCCAGCAGGGCCTGCACCTTGGGCTTGAGGATATTCGGGTCAAAGGGCTTGAACAGGTAGTCGATCGCACCGCTGGCGTAGCCTTCCAGCACGGCGGCGGAGGACTGGGCATGGGCGCTCAAAAAGATAATCGGCGTCATACGCGTACGCTGGCTGCCGCGCATCAGGCGCGCCACTTCAAAACCGTCCATGCCGGGCATGCGCACATCCAGCAGCACCAGGTCGATTTCGTGCGCCAGCAGTAACTCCAGGGCTTCGAGACCGGAACTTGCGGTTATGACGCGCCAGTCTTCACGCTGCAAAAGCGCACGCATACTGCTGAGGTTTTCCGGGTAGTCATCGACCACCAGAAGAACCGAACTGCCATCGCCGTGGTGTGAAGCGCAATCCATGCTACGTCTCTTCCTGAAGGAACTACACCGGCTACTTCTGATAACAAAACCGGACAAACTCTGAGGGCTAACTCTAGCCCCGGTTCTAAAAAATCAGAAGTGACCTCAGTGCCATCATTGCGCCAAAGTTCAGGAAGCCGACTAACGGTCAACCTCTACAGCCCGCGGTTCATGGGAAACATGGCTTTTTGACACTCCTCTGACGCCAATAAATTGCCACGCAATGTTTAACAAGCCGGTGAGCACCGCCTATAAAGAAACAGTAAGGCCTGCGGGCCAAAGCCTTCACCCTCTGTAAAAGGCCAACACCATGATCGACCTTTCCACCTGGAACCTGAGCATTCCGGTCGGCTCCCCGCCCACGACAATCGACACGCCGAAACTGCTTAGCGGCTTCAAGGACCAATATTTCCAGGCCGAAGGCAGTGACGTGCAATTCTGGACGCCGGTGACCGGCACCCGCACCGAAAACGCCGTTTACCCACGCAGTGAACTGCGCGAAACCTACGCCGACGGGCGCTTGCGTAATTGGACCTACCCCGAGGCCGACAACTACCTGCGCGCCACCCTGGCCGTGACCCAAGTGCCGTCCTCCGGCAAAATCGTCATCGGCCAAATTCACGCGTATGACAGCCAAAAGCCGCTGATCAAACTTGAGTACCAATTCAAGGAAAAAACCCAGACCGGTAACATCGTCGCCAAAGTGCGCATGCGCCCGGATGAAGCGGAAGGCCGCGTGATCATCGTGGCCTCCAATGTGCCGTTGACGACGAGCTTCACTTACGTCATCAACCTCAATAAAGCCGGGCTGTTGAGTGTCGAGGCGGCCGACGGGCAGTGGAACGAGCGCATCGGCGCCGCGTGGGGCGACAAACCTTTGTATTTCAAGGCGGGGGCGTATGTGCAGGACAACAGTGGCGACACCAAGGAAGGCGCCCGCGTGACGTTTGCCAAGCTGGACATTGATCACGACTAAGCGCATTGGCCGCCATTTGTGTAGGCCATGTCCTATAAATACAAGGACCATTCCCTCAGCACAGTCACCCCTGTGGGCGGGGGCTTGCTCCCGATAGCGGTGGGTCAGCCACTTGATGCATGGGCTGGCCCACCGCCATCGGGAGCAAGCCCCCTCCCACAGTTGTTTTGTGTGGGCTGAGCAGGCAGTGTTGGTCCTACACGACCGTTGCGGCGGATCAGGTCGGCGCTTATAGTTCGCGCCGTCGCTGGCATTCATCAGCGACAGGGTTTCGCAGCCCTACAGAGTTAATTCCGCACCCGTCACAAACGGCCCCGGCGCTCAGCCGACGGCCGTCTTTGTTATGGCGGCTGTGCGTGGGAGACCTTCGGGTCTGCCGGGTCTTAACTCCTCGGTCTGCGAACCCGCGTACAGCTGCCACCCCACTTGTTTCGCAGCAAACGGTGGCTATTCTTCTCTTGAGTTAAGGATTTGCCATGACAACCCAACTGCCGCCCCGCCGCTTCTATCCCTGCGCGCAAACCGCCACCGACTCCCCCGTGCTGTTAATCGACAGCGAAGCCCCATTGCCGGACCTGCACGCCTGCCTGCGCGAACGCCTCAACGCAGCCGTTGAACACCTCAACCTGATGGCCTGCTCCAGCCTGCCGGACTTCGCCGAGCGCGACCTGAACAACGTGGCCAACACCGCACGCATTCTGGTGCAGGACGTGAGCGATGTGTTCCACGTGATCGAACAGCGTGGTTTGGATACGCCTGACGCAGCCTGATCAAATCTCACCCACAAAAAAGCCCGCATCGCTGCGGGCTTCTTTTAAACACCTAAGGCTTAGTTCACCTTGGCGTTCAACTCACCTTTCAGATAACGCTGGTACATCGCTTCCAGCGAGATCGGCTTGATCTTCGACGCATTGCCCGCCGTACCAAACGCTTCGTAACGTGCGATACACACGTCGCGCATGGCGGTGACGGTGGCGCCGAAGAATTTACGCGGGTCGAATTCGCTTGGGTTGGTGGCCATCAGGCGACGCATTGCGCCGGTGGACGCCAAACGCAGGTCGGTGTCGATGTTGACCTTGCGCACGCCGTACTTGATGCCTTCAACGATTTCTTCAACCGGCACGCCGTAGGTTTCTTTGATGTCGCCGCCGTACTGGTTGATGATCGCCAGCCACTCTTGTGGCACCGAGGAAGAACCGTGCATCACCAGGTGGGTGTTAGGGATGCGTTTGTGGATTTCCTTGATGCGGTCGATAGCCAGCACGTCGCCGGTCGGCGGCTTGGTGAACTTGTAGGCGCCGTGGCTGGTGCCGATGGCGATAGCCAAGGCGTCAACCTGGGTCTTCTTGACGAAGTCCGCGGCTTCTTCCGGGTCGGTCAGCATTTGGCTGTGATCGAGCACGCCTTCGGCGCCGATGCCGTCTTCTTCACCGGCCATGCCGGTTTCCAGCGAACCCAGGCAGCCCAGCTCGCCTTCAACCGAAACGCCGCAAGCGTGAGCCATGGCCACGGTTTGCTGAGTGACGCGTACGTTGTATTCGTAGTCGGTTGGGGTCTTGCCGTCTTCGCCGAGCGAGCCGTCCATCATCACCGAGCTGAAGCCCAGCTGGATGGAGCGCTGGCACACGTCAGGGCTGGTGCCGTGGTCCTGGTGCATGCACACCGGGATGTGCGGGAATTCTTCGATGGCGGCGAGGATAAGGTGACGCAGGAACGGGGCACCGGCGTATTTACGCGCGCCGGCCGAAGCCTGGACGATCACGGGGGAGTCGGTCTTGTCAGCGGCTTCCATGATGGCGCGCATCTGCTCAAGGTTGTTGACGTTAAAGGCTGGGACGCCGTAGCCGAACTCGGCTGCGTGGTCCAGCATTTGACGCATGCTGATAAGTGCCATTGTGTTGTCTCTCCCGATCGAGGGTCGTTAATCGTGCAAGCCTGCCGTAGCGGCGGCTGCTATTCAAGTTATTGCAGATCAAGGGGTTAAGGCTTGGCCTGCTGAATCGTTTTTTCTATGTCCGGCTCACGCTTATGCCAATTTTGGAACCGGATTTAATGTGGGAGGGGGCTTGCTCCCGATGGCGGTGGGGCAGCCACCACCTTCATGGACTGATAGATAACCATCGGGAGCAGGCCCCTCCCACACTTCAAATCTCAATGACATCAGAGATCGTGTTCGGTATTACTGAGCCTTACAACCGCGCCCAATCAAATCATCGGTGGCGACCCAGTAAATCAGGCCTTCTTCACCTTTGGTGTGAAACGCCAACTGGTCGTTGCTGTACAGCACGCCCGAGGCGGCAACGTCTTGTTTAAGGCGATACACCGGGTCAGCCCCGCCGAGGCGCACATCCACCTCGCTGTGGGCCGCGTTGGCAAAGCGCCAGTTGACTTCGGCCTTGCTGTCACAGGTCCAGGTGGTCCACGTGCCTTGCGGCTCTGCCTTGTTGAACAGGTTCATGCTGCTGCAACCGGCCAACAAGGCCAGTGCTGCCAGGGCGAAAACGCCTTTCATTGCCAATCCTCGAACGACGGCCCAAGGGCCGCCACTGCTGTCGGTTAGTTGATCAGACCCATCAAGGGCAACCCTGTTCCTGACCGTTGGGCGCGGAGTCGTATTTCTCCAGCCGTTCATTGCCGATGCGCTTGTTGATCACCGGCATGGTTTCGGCTTGCCAGTCAGCCTGGTAGCAGTTGTTTCTCTGCGCTGGCGCAGGCTTGCCGGCCGGTGACGGCGCCGCGCTTGGCGTGCTACCGCAGCCGGCCAACAGGCCCGCCGCGATGACCAGTGCCAACGACTTGATCATGGGAATGCTCCTTTTCCGGATCATGCGCCTTAGCCCTTGGCTCGGGTTTCCAGCACTTCAACGGCGGGCAGTACTTTGCCTTCGACGAATTCAAGAAACGCGCCGCCACCGGTAGAAATGTAGGAGATCTGGTCAGCAACGCCATATTTATCGATGGCCGCCAGGGTGTCGCCGCCGCCTGCGATGGAGAATGCCGAGCTTTCAGCGATGGCCTTGGCCAGCACTTTGGTGCCGTTGCCGAACTGGTCGAATTCAAATACGCCGACCGGGCCGTTCCACAAAATGGTCTTCGACGACTTCAGCAGTTCAGCGAAGTTGGCCGCGGTTTGCGGGCCGATGTCGAGGATCATGTCGTCAGCGGCCACGTCAGCGATGAGCTTGACGGTGGCTTCGGCGCTTTCGGCGAATTCCTTGGCAACTACCACGTCGACCGGCAGTGGCACGCTGACTTTTGCCGCAATAGCGCGGGCGGTGTCGAGCAGGTCCGGCTCGTACAGCGACTTGCCCACCGGGTGGCCGGCGGCGGCCAGGAAGGTGTTGGCGATGCCGCCGCCGACGATCAGTTGATTGCAGATTTGGCTGAGGCTGTTGAGCACGTCCAGCTTGGTCGACACTTTGGAGCCGGCAACAATGGCGGCCATCGGCTGCGCCGGGGCGCCCAACGCTTTGCCCAGTGCGTCCAGTTCAGCGGCCAGCAACGGGCCTGCCGCGGCCACTTTGGCGAATTTGGCCACGCCGTGGGTCGAGCCTTCAGCGCGGTGCGCGGTGCCGAAGGCGTCCATCACAAACACGTCGCACAGCGCCGCGTATTGCTGGGCCAGCTCGTCGCTGTTGCTTTTCTCGCCCTTGTTGAAGCGCACGTTTTCGAACAGCACGATGTCGCCGGCTTTTACGTCGACGCCACCCAGGTAATCCGCCACCAGTGGCACGTCACGGCCCAAGGCTTTGCTCAGGTAAGCGGCCACAGGCTTGAGGCTGTTTTCAGCGGAAAACTCACCTTCGGTCGGGCGACCCAGGTGCGAGCAGACCATCACGGCCGCGCCTTTTTCCAGGGCCAGCTTGATGGTCGGCAGCGAGGCCAGGATTCGCGCATCGCTGGTGACAACACCGTCCTTGACTGGGACGTTGAGGTCTTCGCGAATCAGCACGCGCTTACCTTGCAGATCGAGGTCGGTCATCTTCAACACGGTCATGGGTCGCAGTTCCTGAATTACTGTTGAGGTTGTTTAGAAGCGATGTGCAGATAATGTTCGGCAACATCCAGCATGCGGTTGGCAAAGCCCCATTCGTTGTCGAACCAGGCCAGAATATTCACCAGCCTTGGGCCGGAAACTCGCGTTTGGCTGGCATCGACAATTGCCGAATGCGGGTCATGGTTGAAATCACAACTGGCGTGCGGCAACTCGGTATAGGCCAGCAGGCCTTTGAGCGGGCCGCTGGTGGCGGCGTCGCGCAAGATCCGGTTGACCTCGGTAGCATCGGTGTCGCTGACGGTTTGCATGGTGATGTCCAGGCAGGACACGTTCACCGTCGGCACCCGTACGGCTTTGGCCTGTATACGCCCGGCAAGTTCCGGCAATAATCGCTCAATGCCACGGGCCAGGCCGGTGGACACCGGAATCACCGACTGGAACGCCGAGCGCGTGCGGCGCAGGTCTTCGTGGTGATAAGCATCGATGACCGGCTGGTCGTTCATCGCCGAGTGAATCGTGGTGATCGACACGTAATCCAGGCCAATCGCCTGATCCAGCAAGCGCAACAGCGGCACACTGCAATTGGTGGTGCACGAGGCGTTGGACACCAGCAGCTCGTTGCCGGTCAGGCAATCCTGGTTGATGCCGTAGACGATGGTGGCGTCGACATCCGCCTCGCTGGCCATCGGCTGGGAAAACAGCACACGCGGTGCGCCGGCGTCGAGAAAACGCTGGCCATCGGCACGCGTGTGGTAAGCACCGGAGCATTCCAACACCAGGTCGACGCCCAGCGCCGCCCAGTCGATGCCCTCGGGGGTGGCACTGCGCAAGACTTTTACGCAGTCGCCGTTGATATGCAGACAATCGCCTTCTACCCGCACTTCGCCGGGGAAGCGGCCGTGGGTGGAGTCAAAGCGTGTCAGGTATTCGATGCTGGCCATGTCGGCCAAATCGTTGATCGCGACAATTTCAAACCCGGCCGCCGCCCCTCGTTCGAACAGCGCACGCAAGACGCAACGACCAATGCGGCCGTAGCCGTTGAGTGCAACTTTGTAGGGACGCGGTTGGGGCATGGGGTTCTCGATCAATGTTAGTTCGGTGTTGAATGTTCTGACGCTATCGCGAGCAAGCCCGCTCCCACATTTGAGCGGGTTCACACAGGTTGAATTGTGAACCCATTCTAATGCGGGAGCGGGCTTGCTCTGGGCGGCATTCCGACGATGGGGCCCGAACAACCACCCCAATCTACAGCCTTAGTCTTCCAGCAGTTCTTCAGCCTGACCCAGAATATTTTCCAGGGTAAAGCCGAACTCTTCGAACAACGCTGGCGCCGGCGCCGACTCCCCGTAGGTGGTCATGCCGATCACGCGGCCTTCCAGGCCCACGTATTTGTACCAGTAGTCGGCGTGAGCCGCTTCGATGGCGATACGCGCGCTGACTTGCAGTGGCAATACCGATTGCTTGTAGCCGGCGTCCTGCGTTTCGAACACGCTAGTGCACGGGATCGACACCACACGCACCTTGCGGCCTTGCTCGGTCAGCTTGTCGTACGCCTGAACGGTCAGGCCCACTTCGGAACCGGTCGAGATCAGGATCAGCTCCGGCTCGCCCTCGCAGTCCTTGAGCACATAACCGCCACGGCTGATGTCGGCGATTTGCGCGTCGGTACGCACTTGGTGTTGCAGGTTCTGACGCGAGAAAATCAGCGCCGAAGGGCCGTCCTTGCGCTCGATGGCGTGCTTCCAGGCCACCGCGGATTCAACCGCGTCGGCTGGGCGCCAGCAATCCAGGTTCGGCGTGGTACGCAGGCTGGTCAGTTGCTCGACCGGCTGGTGCGTCGGGCCGTCTTCGCCGAGGCCGATGGAGTCGTGCGTGTACACATGGATCACACGCTTCTTCATCAACGCGGCCATACGCACGGCGTTGCGCGCGTATTCCATGAACATCAGGAAGGTCGCGCCATAAGGCACCAGGCCGCCGTGCAACGACACGCCGTTCATGATGGCGCTCATGCCGAACTCGCGCACGCCGTAGTACATGTAGTTGCCGCTGGCGTCTTCAGCCGACACGCCTTTGCAGCCTTTCCACAGGGTCAGGTTGGAACCGGCCAGGTCAGCGGAACCGCCGAGAATTTCCGGCAGCAGCGGGCCATAGGCGTTCAGCGCGTTCTGGCTGGCTTTACGGCTGGCGATGGTTTCGCCTTTGGCCGCGACTTCGGCGATGTAGGCCGAGGCTTTTTCGGAGAAGTCGGCAGGCAGGTCACCGGCCAGGCGACGCACCAGCTCGTTGGCCTGTTCCGGGAATTCAGCGGAGTAGGCAGCAAAACGCTGGTCCCACTCGGCTTCGGCGGCCAGGCCTTTTTCCTTGGCGTTCCACTCGGCGTAGATGTCGGCCGGAATCTCGAACGGGCCGTGGTTCCACTTCAGCGCAGCGCGGGTCAGGGCGATTTCCGCGTCACCCAGTGGGGCACCGTGGCAGTCTTCTTTACCTTGCTTGTTCGGCGAGCCGAAACCGATGGTGGTCTTGCAGCAGATCAACGTCGGCTGCTCGCTCTTGCGCGCGGTTTCGATGGCGGTTTTGATTTCTTCCGGGTCGTGGCCGTCGACGTTGCGGATCACCTGCCAGTTGTAGGCTTCGAAACGCTTCGGGGTGTCGTCGGTGAACCAGCCTTCGACTTCGCCGTCGATGGAGATGCCGTTGTCATCGTAGAAAGCAATCAGTTTGCCCAGGCCCAAGGTGCCGGCCAACGAGGAAACTTCGTGGGAAATGCCTTCCATCATGCAGCCATCACCCAGGAACACGTAGGTGTGGTGGTCAACAATGTTGTGGCCAGGGCGGTTGAACTGCGCCGCCAACACTTTTTCAGCCAGCGCGAAGCCAACAGCGTTGGCCAGGCCTTGGCCCAGGGGACCGGTGGTGGTCTCGACGCCTGGGGTGTAGCCGAATTCCGGGTGGCCCGGGGTGCGGCTGTGCAGTTGGCGGAAGCTCTTGAGGTCATCGATGGTGACGTCGTAGCCGGTCAAGTGCAGCAGCGAATAAATCAGCATCGAGCCGTGGCCGTTGGACAGCACAAAGCGGTCACGGTCAGCGAACAGCGGGTTGCTTGGGTTGTGTTTCAGGTAGTCACGCCAAAGTACCTCGGCGATATCCGCCATGCCCATCGGGGCACCGGGATGGCCGCTGTTGGCTTTTTGCACGGCATCCATGCTGAGGGCACGAATGGCGTTGGCACGCTCACGACGGCTGGGCATCGCTGTTCTCCTGAGGATAGTGAATAAAAGAAACGGAAAAAAGAACCCGCATTTTCCCTCAGCCACCGCCTTCGGGCAATGAAAGATAGTCACTTGTGGGTGTTTTTCCTGTGGTTGGCCCGGCAATCGCCTGCAGAAACCGTGCGTCGCTTCGTCTAAAGCTTATAGCCGCTGCTTATAACCGCCGATTATCGACCAATATCAAAACTTTTTGATATTGGCCTTGCAGGGATTTCCAGCCGTCACTAGACTGCTGGCCTTATGAACTTACCCGTGCCCTCCCTGCGTCCCGACGACGGCGATGAACTTGCAGCCTTGTGCAAGGCCGCCGGTGATCCGTTGCGCCTGAACGTATTGCGCGCACTGGCCAACAACTCGTTCGGCGTACTCGAACTGGCGCAGATCTTCGCCATCGGCCAGTCGGGCATGAGCCACCACTTGAAGGTGTTGTCACAGGCAGACCTGGTGGCCACGCGCCGCGAAGGCAATGCGATTTTTTACCGCCGCGCCCTGCCCCACACCGAGTTGCTTGGCGGCAAATTGCACGCGGCCTTGCTCGAAGAAGTCGACAACCTGGGCCTGCCCGGCGACGTGCAATCGCGCATCGGCCAGGTTCACGGGCAACGCGCGGCGGCCAGCCAGGACTTTTTCTCACGCGTGGCCGAGAAGTTTCGCGCCCAACAAGACCTGATCGCTGGCCTGCCCCAATACCGCGAAAGCGTACTGGCGCTGTTGGACAAGCTGAGCTTCAGTGAAGGGGCGACTGCACTGGAAGTCGGCCCCGGCGACGGCGGCTTTTTGCCGGAACTGGCGCGACGCTTTCAACAGGTCACGGCGCTGGACAACAGCCCGGCGATGCTCGAACTGGCGCGCCAGTTGTGCGAGCGCGAAGCGCTGGGCAATGTCAGCCTGCAGCTCGCAGACGCGTTGAACGACACCAGCCTGCGGGCCGATTGCGTGGTGCTGAACATGGTCTTGCACCATTTTGCCGCCCCCGCCGACGCCCTCAAGCAGATGGCCAATTTGCTGCAACCCGGCGGTAGCCTGCTGGTCACAGATTTATGCAGCCACAACCAGAGTTGGGCCAAGGAGGCCTGCGGTGATCTCTGGTTGGGTTTTGAACAGGACGATCTGGCCCGTTGGGCCACCGCTGCGGGACTCGTTCCCGGGGAAAGCCTCTATGTAGGTTTACGTAATGGTTTCCAGATTCAGGTCCGCCATTTTCAGCGGCCGGCTGGCGACACTCACCATCGGTAAATATCAGGAAAACATCGAGATGAGCGAATACTCCCTTTTCACCTCCGAGTCCGTGTCTGAAGGGCATCCGGACAAAATCGCCGACCAGATTTCTGACGCGGTGCTGGACGCCATCATTGCTGAAGACAAGTTCGCCCGAGTGGCGTGCGAGACTCTGGTGAAAACGGGCGTGGCGATCATCGCCGGTGAAGTCACCACCACCGCGTGGGTCGATCTGGAACAGATCGTGCGTGACGTGATCACCAAGATTGGCTACAACAGTTCCGACGTCGGCTTCGACGGCGCGACCTGCGGCGTGATGAACATCATCGGCAAGCAGTCGCCCGACATCAACCAGGGCGTGGACCGCGCCAAGCCTGAAGATCAGGGCGCTGGCGACCAGGGCCTGATGTTCGGCTACGCCAGCAACGAAACCGAGGTGCTGATGCCGGCGCCGATCACCTTCTCGCACCAGCTTGTGCAACGGCAAGCCGAGGCCCGCAAAAATGGCCTGCTGCCGTGGCTGCGCCCGGATGCCAAATCCCAGGTGACCTGCCGTTACGAAGGCGGCAAAGTCGTGGGTATCGACGCGGTTGTGCTGTCGACCCAGCACAACCCGGACGTGTCCTACGCCGACCTGCGCGCAGGCGTGATGGAGCTGATCGTCAAGCACGTGCTGCCTGCCGAACTGCTGACCAAGGACACGCAGTTCCACATCAACCCGACCGGCCAGTTCATCATCGGTGGCCCGGTGGGCGACTGCGGCCTCACCGGCCGTAAAATCATCGTCGACAGCTACGGCGGCATGGCCCGTCACGGCGGCGGCGCGTTCTCGGGTAAAGACCCATCCAAGGTTGACCGTTCGGCGGCCTACGCCGGTCGTTACGTGGCCAAAAACATCGTCGCCGCCGGCCTGGCCGAACGTTGCGAAATTCAGGTTTCCTACGCTATCGGCGTGGCTCAACCTACGTCGATCTCGCTGAATACCTTCGGCACCGGCAAGATCAGCGACGACAAAATCGTCAAGCTGGTGCGTGAGATCTTCGACCTGCGCCCGTACGCCATCACCACCATGCTCGACCTGCTGCACCCGATGTACCAGGAAACCGCAGCCTACGGCCACTTCGGTCGTACACCTGCGCAGAAGACCGTCGGCGACGACACCTTCACCACCTTCACCTGGGAAAAAACCGACCGCGCCAACGACCTGCGCATCGCTGCCGGCCTGTAAGCACTCGCGACACACAAGGCCCCGCAGGGTTTACCCTGCGGGGCTTTTTATTGCCTTGGCAAACGCCTTTCAAACGGTGCAGCGTCCGCTCAACAAAGGTTGCAACACATTTGCCAGGCCCGATAAAAACGCAGCGGGCGAAGCCTTGGCCGGCCTGTTCAGGCAAGCAGAAACACGCGGTAAACAGCCGCGCCCGCTCGGGGCTTTTTTATCGCCGCATGGATCACTTAGGCTGGGCACCCTTTGCGAGCAAGGATGCTCATATGCGCTTACTGACTGCTCTTTTACTCAGCGCCCTGCCCTTTTTGGCGTGGGCCGAAGCATGCCCCGAAGAGGCCCGATCACAGGTCGGCACCCTGGCCATCCAAGTCGAGCTGTGGGATGACAGCTACCACCGCCTTGGCCACTCGCCGGTCAGTGATGAGCTGTATGACCAGGCCCGCCAGCGCCTGGCGCAGTGGCGCGAATGTTTCCCCGCACCCAGCCAGGTGGCGGATAACCCACTGGCGAGTTCACGGGGCACCCAGCCTCACCCGGTCGCGCACACGGGCTTGAAAAAACTGCTGGATGAGCAGGCTGTTGGTGACTGGCTCAGCACACGCCAAGACGTATGGATTCAACCCAAGGTCGACGGCGTGGCCGTGACCTTGGTGTATCGCCAGGGTCGCTTAAGCCAACTGATCAGCCGGGGCAATGGCCGGCTCGGCCAGGATTGGTCAGCCGCCGCGCGCAAGATCCCCGGCATTGTTCAGCAACTGCCGGAGCCGCTCGACCTGGTGCTGCAGGGCGAACTCTATTGGCGCCTCGACGAGCATGTGCAATCAACCCACGGCGGGCTGAATGCGCGCAGCAAAGTGGCAGGCCTGATGAACCGCCGACAGTTGAGCGACACCGATGCCGCCGGTATCGGCTTGTTCATCTGGGGGTGGCCTGACGGCCCAGCGGACTTCAGCGAGCGCCTGGCCACGCTGACGCGCTGGGGCTTCACCGAAACCCGCCAATACAGCCAGCCCATCCAAACCCTCACTGATGCCGCGCAGTGGCGCACTTTTTGGTACAACCATCCGCTGCCCTTTGCCAGTGATGGCGTGGTGTTGCACCAAGCCTTGCACGCGCCCGCCAAACGCTGGCAGGCCAGCGCGCCTTACTGGGCGGTGGCCTGGAAGTACCCGGTCACCAAGGCGTTGGCACTGGTACGCGAGGTACAGTTCAAGATCGGCCGCACCGGGCGCATTACGCCCATTTTGGAGCTTGCACCGGTGCGGCTGGACGATCGGCAAATCAACCGCGTCAGCGTAGGTTCGCTGAAACGCTGGCAAGCACTGGATATTCGCGCAGGCGACCAGGTGTCGATCAGCCTGGCGGGGCAAGTGATTCCGCGCCTGGACCAAGTGGTCCTGCGCAACGAGACCCGCGTGCAGGTGCCAGTGCCCGACCCTCAGAACTTCCATGCCCTGAGCTGTTGGCAACTCGACCCGGGTTGCGAGGAGCAATTGCTCGCGCGCCTGACGTGGCTAAGCGGCAACCAGGGCCTGTCATTGCCGCACGTGGGGCGCGAAACCTGGAACGTATTGATCCAGGCCGGTCTAATCGCAGGCATTCTCGATTGGTTGACCCTGGATGCCGCAGAGCTTGCTAATATTGATGGCTTCGGTGATCGCAGCCGTGCGCGGCTGCTCGACAGCCTTCAAAGCGCTCGGCAACGGCCCTTCGCACAATGGCTTAAAGCCTTGGGCGTTCCGCCCTCGGCGCGCAACGAGCTGGACGGTGGCTGGCAAACCCTGGCTGCCAAAGACACCCAAGCCTGGCTGGCTACCGACGGCATCGGCCCGGGCCGCGCGGCGCAACTGAGCGCTTTTTTTCGCGACCCGCAGGTACAGGCCATGGCTGAAACATTACGTTTGGCCGGAATCGACGGGTTTTAAGCACGCCCCGGCCCATTATTGAACCTCGGCAGAATTCACCCTGCTCACCGATTGCGACCCTGGAGCACCACATGAAATACCTCGCCCCACTTGCCTTTTTAACCGTCGCAAGCTTCCTCACCACGCCACTGCTGGCCGCCGAAACAGCGCCAGAACTCACCGGTTGCGCCGCCAAACGCCAAGCCATCAGCACCCGGATCGAACAAGCCAAGGCGCACAACAACAGCGAACAACAAGCCGGCCTTGAAAAAGCCCTGAGCGAAGTCACCGCCAACTGCACCGACGCGTCCTTGCGCAAAGAGCGTGAAAACAAAGTGCTCGACGCCAAACATGACGTCAGCCGCCGTCAGGCAGACCTCGACAAAGCCATGAAAAAGGGTGACGCGGACCGCATCAACAAGCGCAAGGACAAGCTTGCCCAAGCGCGCAAAGACCTGCAGGACGCCGTCGAAGAACTCGACCAGTAAAACCGGTCAATGGTCTCGAAACTGTTTATGACACGCCGTGCAGGCATCTTCGACCTTCTGCACCGCAGGCCCAAGGTTGGCGGCCGCGTAAGGCTGCACCTGGCTTGCAACCACCAATTCACCGGTGGCGGCTTCAAGGTTGCGGGCCAACGCCTGGAAGCGTGCTTGTTGCTGCCACACGTTATCCTTGGCGCTGGTGTGATCTTCTTCACGCACATTCGGAAAATGCTGCCACGGCTCAAAGGACAATGCATTGAGCTTGACCGCACCGTCGGCGAACCGGGCGCCGTCGAACGGGATGCGCCCACGCAACATGCCGCCCAAGTCTTCGCTGGTCTTGAGCATCTGTTTGAAGATCGCTTTGCGCTGGCCCAGCGGCGAATTCGGATCGACACCGCCGCAGGCGGTCAAGGCCAGGCAGGCCAGCAATGCAACCGTCAATTTGTTAAAAGTCATGGTGGCTCAGGGTCACGGGAAACGGCGGCCAGTATCCTCGCCCCGCCCGTAAAGGCCAATAGCCCTATTAATAATAAGGGTTGCCGAGAAGCGCTACGGCGCGGGCAATCGCTTCAGGAATTGTGCGCATGAATATCACCTTTAATACCTGGAGCCGCCGCCTGGCGTGGGCTCTACCACTGTTTGCGCTGCTGGCCGGTTGCGATACGGGCAAAGACGCCGGCAAAAAAGAGGAAGCGGCCAAACCGCATGCCGTCGCCACTTACGTGAGCGCACCGTGGGAAGCGCTGCCGACAGTCTCGGACAGCGATTTGCTGGCCGGGTTTGAATCCTGGCGCAGCGCGTGCCAACGCCTCAAGGCCGACCCGATATGGGGCGCCACCTGTGCCGCAGCGGCCAGCGTGCCCGCAGATGCGCTGGCGGTTCGCGGTTTTCTCAAGGAACGCCTTGACGTGTTCGGCCTGCGCTCGGCCGACAACACACCCAACGGCTTGATCACCGGCTACTACGAACCGGTGTATCCCGGCAGCCTGACCGAAACCGCCACCGCGCATGTGCCGGTGTACGGCGTGCCGGATGACCTGATCATCGTCAACCTCGAAAGCATCTACCCGGAACTCAAGGGCAAGCGCCTGCGCGGTCGGCTCGAAGGCCGCGTGCTCAAGCCGTATGACGATGCCAGCACTCTCAACGGGAAAGGCTCCACGGCCAAGCCGATTGCCTGGCTGACCAACCCGATGGACCTGCAATTTCTGCAAATCCAGGGTTCGGGCCGCATTCAACTGTTGGATGGGCGCCAACTGCGCGTCGGTTACGCCGACCAGAACGGCTACCCCTACCGCCCTATTGGCCGCTGGCTGGTGGAGCAAGGCGCGCTGAAAAAAGACGAGGTGACCATGGGCGCCATCAGCGCCTGGGCCAAGGCGAACCCGCAGCGCATCCCGGAGTTGCTGGCGAGCAACCCCAGCTACGTGTTTTTCAGCGCCCGCCCCGACAGCAATGAAGGCCCGCGCGGTTCGCTGAACGTGCCGCTGACTGCCGGCTACAGCGTGGCGGTTGATCGCAAGGTAATTCCGCTGGGTAGCCTGCTGTGGCTGTCGACCACCAAACCCGATGGCTCGCCGATTGCCCGGCCGGTAGCAGCGCAGGACACCGGCGGTGCAATCACCGGCGAAGTGCGTGCCGACTTGTTCTGGGGCACCGGTGAGGCCGCCGGTGAGTTGGCGGGCAACATGAAGCAGCAAGGGCAAATCTGGATGCTCTGGCCAAAAGGCGCCGCCTTACCGCATGTGCCCGACGCACCGGCTGGCACCTGACAAACACTGGAGGCCAAAGGTGGGAGGGGCTTGCTGCTTCCCACACGGGCTTTGCGTCACGCCTCAGATCGAGACAAAAAAGAAACTCGCAATCAACGCCATGCCCACCAGCCACACCACTGAACGCAGCATCGCCCAATCCGCCAGGTAGCAAATGATGTACAGCAACCGGCTGGTGATAAACAACACCGCCAGCACGTTGATGGTTACCAGTGACGCCGTACCGGCCAAGTGCGCAATGATCACGGCAGCGGCAAACGCGGGCGTTACTTCAAAGCTGTTGAGCTGTGCACTGTGAGCGCGTTTAGCAAAGCCTTCGAGCGTGTCCAGAAAAGCGCGAGGGTCGTGGTTATTGCGCGGCCCGAACTTGCCGCCGCTGAACTTGGCCACACCCGTGCACAGGTAAGGCAGAAAAATTGCGATTAACACACACCAGAAAGCGACCGTCATCACACACTCCTTTTGTCGTTTTAAACAGCAATGGGCGTTTTAGCATTAAACCTGCCCAACCGCACTTACCCGCTATGAGCGCATAAAGCAGCCAAAGGTTCTATCACGCTTTTACCCAACGCCGTGCAACCTCACGCCGCCACTGCGGTCCATGCACCCATTAACGCTCTACCCACTCACTTCCAGGGACCCCGGATGCTTGAACTTGTCGCCGCCTTCATTTGCCTCACCACGCTGCTCACCTATGTGAACTTTCGTTTTATCGGCCTGCCACCCACCATCGGCGTGATGGTCACCGCCTTGCTGTTTTCATTGATCCTGCAAGGCCTCAGCGTTATCGGCTTTCCCGGCCTCGAAGAACATATTCAGCAATTGATCGGCCAGATCGACTTCGGCGACTTGCTGATGAACTGGATGCTGTCGTTCCTGCTGTTCGCCGGCGCCTTGCACGTCAACTTGAATGACTTACGCAGTTACCGCTGGCCCATCGGCCTGCTGGCGACTTTCGGCGTATTGATTGCCACCGTGGTGATCGGCAGCCTGGCGTATTACATCTTTGCCTTGTTTGGCTGGCACGTAAGCTTCCTCTACTGCCTGCTGTTCGGCGCGCTGATTTCGCCCACCGACCCGATTGCAGTGCTGGGCGTGCTGCGAACGGCAAACGCCTCGAAACCGCTTAAAACCACCATCGTCGGCGAGTCGCTGTTCAACGACGGCACCGCAGTGGTGGTGTTTACCGTGCTGCTGGGCATCGCACAGTTGGGCGAAACGCCGACCGTGGGCGCCACCGCCATGCTGTTCGCCCATGAGGCGATTGGCGGCGTGGTGTTCGGCGGGCTCATCGGCTACCTGGTGTACCTGATGATCAAGAGCATCGAGCAACACCAGATCGAAGTGATGCTGACCCTGGCGCTGGTCATCGGCGGCTCGGCCATGGCCACTGAACTGCACGTCTCAGCACCGATTGCGATGGTGGTGGCGGGGCTGATCATTGGTAACCTGGGCCGCAAGCTTGCGATGAACGACATGACCCGGCGTTACCTGGACGGCTTTTGGGAACTGCTCGATGACATGCTCAACGCCCTGCTGTTTGCGCTGATCGGCATGGAGCTGTTGCTGTTGCCGTTCAACTGGCTGCACATTTTTGCCGCCAGTTTGCTCGCCGTGGCGATTCTGCTGTCGCGCTTGCTGACCGTGGCGCCGGCTATCCTGCTGCTACGCCGCTGGCGCACGGTGCCGCGCGGCACTGTGCGCATCCTCACGTGGGGCGGCCTGCGCGGCGGGGTGTCGGTGGCATTGGCACTGGCCTTGCCGCTCGGCCCGGAGCGCGATTTGCTGCTGAGCATCACCTACATCGTGGTGTTGTTGTCGATCCTGTTGCAGGGTTTAAGCATCGGCAAACTGGTCAAGCACGTGACCAAAGGCGAACCCCAAGCCACGCCCGAACATCACTGATCCTTTTTAATCTGCTGCGGGTGCCTCGGGTCCGCAGCCGATTTACCCGGCAGGCTGCTTTCGCTGCGGATCTGCGCGTGGCTGATCAGCGCAAAAATAAAGCTGCCGCCGATGATGTTGCCCGCCAGGGTCGGCCCGGCGAACACCAGCCAGAAGTCCTTCCACGGCAATTCACCGGCAAACACCAGGTACGAGACTTCCGCCGAGCCGACGACGATGTGGGTGAAATCCCCCAGCGCCATCAGGTAGGTGATCAAGATGATGATGAACATCTTGGCGCTTTCCATCGACGGGATCATCCACACCATGGTGGCAATCATCCAACCGGAAATAATGCCTTTGGCGAACATCTGGCCGGGGTCGTTTTCCATGACTTTGCGGCCGATTTCAAGGAAGGCCTGGTCGGTCTTGGTGTCGAAAATCGGCAAATGCAGCATCACATAGGCCACCAGCAAAGTGCCGCAAAGGTTACCCACCAGCACCACCGACCACAGGCGCAACAGCCGCCCGGCATTTGCCAGGGTAGGTTTGCTCATTACCGGCAGCACGGCGGTCAGGGTGTTTTCGGTGAACAGTTGCTGGCGCGCGAGGATGACCGCGAGGAAACCCGCGCAGTAACCGAAGCTGGCGATGACTTTGAATGCTTCGCCGTCCGGCAGGCGCGAGTTGAGCAAGCCCATGCCCATCAGCGACAGGCCCATGGTCAGGCCAGCCGCCAGCGCCGACCACCACAGTGCGGCGACGTTGCGCTCCAGCTCCTGGTCGCCCTGGGTGCGGATAATTTCGTGCAGTACCGCCGCACGCGGCGGCTGGTTTTCGTCCACGTCCTGCTGCTCTTCCTGCGACAGGTTGGGGGTTTTACCGTCTTCTTGCGTGGCCATGGTGATACCTGAGCGGGGGCGATGTTCAGGTACGACCTATCGCCATCAAGAGCGTTCACTGGCCACCCACAGGATTATTCGGGAAGGCTGTCTTCCTGGAACTGATCCTTCACGTACTTGATCTCGGTACGCCCGTGCGGCGCCGGCAAGCCGTCTTCACCGAGGTTGACGAAGACCATTTTTTCCACAGTGAGGATGCTTTTGCGCGTGATCTTGTTGCGCACTTCACAGGTCAGGGTGATTGAGGTGCGACCGAACTCGGTGGCGGTGATGCCCAACTCGATGATGTCGCCCTGGCGCGAGGCGCTGACGAAATTGATTTCAGAGATGTACTTGGTCACCACGCGCTGGTTGCCCAGTTGAACAATCGCGTAAATCGCCGCTTCTTCGTCGATCCAGCGCAGCAAGCTGCCACCGAACAGGGTGCCGTTGGGGTTGAGGTCTTCGGGTTTTACCCATTTGCGGGTGTGGAAGTTCATGGCGGGGCTCCGGGTCTGAGGTGTTTGGGAGATAGGGTTATGGCCCCAGCTTCAAGTTTTAAGCTGCAAGCCGCAAGTAAAAGCCGAATCGCTTTGACTTGCCGCTTGTAGCTTGTAGCTTGAAGCTTGTCGCTTGTCGCTTGCCACTAGCCGGACAAAGAAAGCTATAATCGCCCCCGATTTCGAACGGCTATCCGTTCTCCCGCCACCTGTCCGAGGGGCGCTGCAGCAGGTTCAACCTGTCAGGCTCGGATGGGGCGTTGTCGGGGCAGGTATTACCTGGCCTGGTACTAAACGCACAACGGCGCCCATTCGCACACTACGAATGGAGGCTCTTCATGAGCGCTGTAATTACGCCTGCAGATTTCACCGACTACAAAGTCGCCGACATGTCCCTCGCTGCCTGGGGCCGTCGCGAAACGTTTATCGCCGAATCCGAAATGCCTGCCCTGATGGGTCTGCGCCGCAAATACGCCGGTGAGCAGCCGCTCAAGGGCGCGAAGATTCTCGGCTGCATCCACATGACCATCCAGACTGCCGTGCTGATCGAAACCCTGGTTGCCCTGGGCGCCGAAGTACGTTGGTCGTCCTGCAACATTTTCTCGACTCAAGACCAGGCCGCCGCTGCTATCGCCGCTGCCGGTATCGCGGTGTATGCCTGGAAAGGCGAAACCGAAGAAGAGTACGAGTGGTGCCTGGAGCAAACCATCCTTAAAGATGGCGCGCCATGGGATGCCAACATGATCCTCGACGACGGCGGCGACCTGACCGAACTGCTGCACAAGAAATACCCGCAGATTCTGGACCGCGTTCACGGCGTGACCGAAGAAACCACCACTGGCGTGCACCGCCTGCTGGACATGCTGGCCAAGGGCGAGCTGAAAATCCCGGCCATCAACGTCAATGACTCGGTGACCAAGAGCAAGAACGACAACAAGTACGGCTGCCGTCACAGCCTGAACGACGCGATCAAGCGTGGCACCGACCACCTGCTGTCCGGCAAGCAAGCGCTGGTCATCGGTTACGGTGACGTGGGCAAAGGCTCCGCTCAGTCGCTGCGTCAGGAAGGTATGATCGTTCGCGTTTCCGAAGTCGACCCGATCTGCGCCATGCAAGCCTGCATGGATGGTTTTGAACTGGTGTCGCCGTTCATCGACGGTATCAACACCGGCACCGAAGCAAGCATCGACAAAGCACTGCTGGGCAAGATCGACCTGATCGTGACCACCACCGGCAACGTCAATGTGTGCGACTCGAACATGCTCAAAGCCCTGAAAAAGCGCGCCGTTGTCTGCAACATCGGCCACTTTGACAACGAAATCGACACTGCTTTCATGCGCAAGAACTGGGCATGGGAAGAGGTCAAGCCGCAGGTACACAAGGTTCACCGTACCGGCGCCGGCACTTTCGACCCACAGAACGACGACTACCTGATTCTGCTGGCCGAAGGCCGCCTGGTAAACCTGGGCAACGCCACCGGCCACCCAAGCCGCATCATGGACGGCTCGTTCGCCAACCAGGTACTGGCGCAAATCTTCCTGTTCGGCCAGAAATACGCCGACCTGTCGCCAGCCCAAAAAGCCGAGCGCCTGACCGTGGAAGTGCTGCCGAAGAAACTCGACGAAGAAGTGGCCCTGGAAATGGTCCGCGGCTTCGGCGGTGTGGTGACTCAACTGACCAAAACCCAGGCCGACTACATCGGCGTGGCTGTTGAAGGCCCGTTCAAGCCACACGCTTACCGCTACTGATAGCAGCTGCAAGCTTTTAGCTTCAAGCGGCAAGTAAAAGCGGGTTGTTTACTTGCATCTGGTGGTTGAGAGCTTGCTACTTTATTGCTCCTTAAGCAGTTGAGAGATGTGAGCTTCAAGCAACAGCAACAGGCGCACCGCCCTCTTGCCGCTTGAAGCTTGCAACTTACAGCTGGAGACTCCCCATGTCCCAAGACCGTCGCTACAGCTTCGAGTTCTTCCCGACCAAGACCGATGCTGGGCATGAAAAACTGATGGCCACGGCCAAGCAGTTGGCCAGCTATAACCCCGACTTCTTCTCGTGCACCTACGGCGCGGGCGGTTCGACCCGTGACCGCACGATCAACACCGTGCTGCAGCTGGAAAGCGAAGCCAAGGTTCCTGCCGCACCGCATTTGTCCTGCGTGGGCGACAGCAAGGCCGACCTGCGCAGCCTTCTGACCCAATACAAGCAAGCTGGCATCAAGCGTATCGTCGCCCTGCGCGGCGACCTGCCGTCCGGCATGGGCATGGCCAGCGGTGAGCTGCGCTACGCCAATGACCTGGTGAGCTTTATCCGCGAAGAAAGCGGCGATCACTTCCACATCGAAGTAGCGGCTTACCCGGAGATGCACCCTCAGGCGCGTAATTTCGAAGACGACCTGCACAATTTCGTGCGCAAGGCTAACGCCGGCGCCGACAGCGCGATCACCCAGTACTTCTTCAACGCCGACAGCTACTTCTACTTTGTCGAGCGTGTGCGGGCGATGGGCGTCAACATCCCGATCGTGCCGGGCATCATGCCGATCACCAATTACAGCAAGCTGGCGCGGTTCTCCGACGCGTGCGGCGCAGAAATCCCACGCTGGGTGCGCAAGCAACTGGAAGCTTATGGCGATGACGTCAAGAGCATTCAGGCGTTTGGCGAGCAGGTCATCAGCGAGATGTGTGAAAGATTGTTGCAAGGTGGTGCGCCAGGCTTGCACTTCTATACGCTTAACCAGGCTGAACCGAGCCTCGCTGTCTGGAACAACCTGAAGCTGCCACGCTAAGGTTTTTTCCAAAGTGCCCAGGCCCTCATAAAGAGGGCCTTTGCGGTTTTAAACGCCCACGGAATTGTGCAGTCCATGAATACAGCAGCCCCGACGCCCCGCCCGCAACTGGTCTACCTGGTGTTCGGGGCAGAGACTTACCATCAAGAAGCGGTATTCAGTATCGCCAGCGCCCTGGCTTTTTTGCGCGATACGCAAGACGCCGCCATCGATATTCAGGTGTTCAGCGATAACCCCGAGCCTTATCGCCTGTTGCCGGTGCGTGTGCGCCCGCTGGATGAAGCCACGCGTAAACGCTGGTGCGAGCCGCATGGCTACCACTTCCGTACCAAACACGTGGTGCTGCGCCAGGTGCTGCAAGAGTCCGAAGTGGCCCTGTTGATCGACACCGACACGTTTTTTCATCACTCGCCCATGGCGCTGTTTGAACGCGTGCAACCGGGCACGCTGTTATGTAACGCCTTCTACACCAAGTACGGCGACAACCCCGAAAGCATTCTGTACAGCGCCCTGCACCAGCGGCTGCGTGACATGGGCGTGGCCGATGACGACATGATGACGCTTAATTCCGGGGTCATGGGCCTGCACCAGCAAGACGCGCACGTGCTTGATCGTTCGATCGAGTTGATGGACGAACTGTTCCCGCATGCCCAAGGCGCCTACACCCTGGAAGAGTTCTGCCTGTCGATCGCAGCTTACCGAACACTCAACGTGCGTGAATGCCCAGACCTGATCCACCATTATTGGAGCCGCAAGCAGCTGTTCCGGGCCAAGGTCAAGGCGTGGATCGCCAAGCACGCGGCCAACCCCACCAGCGCACTGGCCCTGGACGACACTCGCCAGGTGTCAGCCCACTTGCCACGCCCGCCGCGCCTGCAACGTTTGATGTACAAGCTGGTGACGCTGGTGCTGCCCAAAAACCAGCAGCAATTTATCCGCGAAATCCTCTACGGCTGCTATGAGCACGAAAACGAATTCGACCAGGCGTGCGGCCCGGTTTGGTGGGACAAGGCCCGACAAAATCAGGAAGAACGCCAGAAGCGCCCGATTGACGCGCACCTGCTTGAGCACTGGTTCGCCAACCCGGTGGTGCGGCTGATTCTGGGTGAGCGGCGCGAAGCGATCTATGAGCACCTGATGAAGTCCCCCGGCAAATAAAAACCCGCGCTGCCCGTCGACAGCGATACCAGCGCTTCTTTTTAGCCCGAGACAGACGTAACCTCGGGGCATGCGCGTATTTTTCCAGTTGCTAACCGCGGTTCTTTTCACTTGCCTGAGCCTGAGCGCCCAAGGCGAGAAACTGCGCATCGTCACCGAGCCGTGGGCACCTTACGTGTACGACGATAACGGCACGATGCGCGGGCTCGACTATGAAACCACGGTGATTGTGTTTCAGCGCCTGGGCATCGAGGTGGAATGGCAATTCCTGCCCTGGAAGCGTTGCCTGGCGATGCTCGACCAGGGCCTGGCGGATGGCGCGCTGGATATTTTTCACAGCCGCGAGCGCGGCAACCTGCTGCTCTACCCCAGCGAGCCGCTGTCCGACGTGGAGTTCGTGCTGTTCTACGCCACTGCGCGCCCGCATCCGTTCCACACCTTCGACGACCTGCGCGGCCTGACCATCGGCACCTCGCCGGGGTACCTCTATGGCGCTCAATTCAGCGAGTCCACCCTGTTCAATCAGGAGCCGGCCGCCAGCCATGAAGCCAACTTCGGCAAACTCGCGCTGGGCCGGGTCGACTTGGTGATCACCGACCGCCGGGTCGGCCAGCATGTGATCAAGGCGCTCGGGCTCAACGAGCAGATTACCCAGGCACCCGAAGTCATCAGTCGC
The DNA here is from genome assembly GCF_049199985.1 of Pseudomonas kitaguniensis. Lineage (NCBI taxonomy): Bacteria > Pseudomonadati > Pseudomonadota > Gammaproteobacteria > Pseudomonadales > Pseudomonadaceae > Pseudomonas > Pseudomonas kitaguniensis. The sequence continues at coordinate 65,600 of NZ_JBLZPT010000018.1, read as the reverse complement.
CAGCCACAATATTTGGCGGTGCGCCGTGGCGCAGGCATGGATTTGCTGGTGCAGCGCTTTGCCGCCGAGCTTAAACGCTTCAAGCAAGAGCCCGCGTATGCGGCCTTAAGTGCCAAATATGCCGGCGTGAGCCCCCAAACCAACGCATTACTCGCGCCTGCACACACCGTTGAGCAGCAGGAAAGCAGCGCAGAGTGATTGCTCTGTTATACTCCGGCCTTTCCGCCAGGCTCACGCCCGGCCGCTGAGGTCTTGAAAAAGGCACCTAACCCCGCGACGAACGCAGCTTATAGCGCGCGACCGCCGGTGGAGTGCCCGCCAGACGCAGCAGGACCGGACGGGATTGCGCTCCCCTAAGCGCCATTCACGCCCGGTAAGATTATCCCTTTGGGCCAAGCCCTAACTAAAACAGGATTACTCATGTCCTTTGCTTCCCTCGGTCTCTCCGAGGCTTTAGTCCGCGCCATCGAGGCAGCGGGCTATACCGAGCCTACTCCGGTGCAACAGCGGGCCATTCCCGCCGTGTTGCAAGGCCGCGACCTGATGGTTGCGGCGCAGACAGGTACTGGTAAAACCGGTGGTTTCGCCCTCCCGATTCTGGAGCGGTTGTTCCCTAACGGTCACCCGGACAAATCCCAGCGTCATGGCCCGCGCCAACCGCGCGTACTGGTCCTGACCCCTACCCGCGAACTCGCCGCCCAAGTGCACGACAGCTTCAAGCTGTATGCCCGCGACTTGAAGTTCGTCAGCGCCTGCATCTTCGGCGGCGTCGGCATGAACCCACAGGTTCAGGCCATGTCCCGTGGTGTTGACGTGCTGGTTGCCTGCCCCGGTCGCTTGCTCGACCTGTGCGGCCAAGGCAGCGTCGACTTGTCCCACGTGGAAATCCTCGTGCTGGACGAAGCTGACCGCATGCTCGACATGGGCTTTGTCCATGACGTGAAAAAGGTCCTCGCCCGCCTGCCGGCCAAACGTCAGAACCTGCTGTTTTCGGCAACGTTCTCCAACGACATCACCGCCTTGGCCGGCAAGCTGCTGCACAACCCGGAGCGCATCGAAGTCACGCCGCCGAACACCACGGTCGAGCGTATCGAGCAACGCGTATTCCGCCTGGCCGCCAGCCACAAACGTTCGCTGCTGGCGCACCTGATCACCGCCGGCGCCTGGGAACAAGTGCTGGTGTTCACCCGTACCAAGCACGGCGCCAACCGCCTGGCCGAGTACCTGGACAAGCACGGCCTCACCGCCGTTGCCATCCACGGCAACAAAAGCCAGAATGCTCGCACCAAAGCGCTGGCCGACTTCAAGGCCGGTGAAGTGCGCATCCTGGTCGCCACCGACATCGCCGCGCGCGGCCTGGACATCGACCAACTGCCGCACGTCGTCAACTTCGAGCTGCCAAACGTCGACGAAGATTATGTGCACCGTATCGGCCGTACCGGCCGTGCCGGGCGTTCGGGTGAAGCCATCTCGCTGGTTGCGCCGGACGAAGAAAAACTGCTGAAAAGCATCGAACGCATGACCAAGCAGAAAATCGCCGACGGCGACCTGATGGGCTTCGATTCCAGCGCCGTAGAGGCCGAAAAGCCTGAAGTGCGCGAGCGCCCGGACGTGCGTAACCCACGCAACCCACGCGGTCCGAAGGGCGATGGCCCGAACGGCGGCGGTGGTGGCGGAGGTCGTCGCGACAAGGGCAAAGACAAGGGCGGCAAAGAAAAAGCGCCGGTCAATGGCCGTGGCGACCGCCCGGCCCGCGAGCAAAAACCGCGTGAAGGCACCCCGGCCCGCGAACAGCGCCAGCCGAGCCAAACGCCACGCGCCGCAGCCGACCGCGCGCCGGACGAGTTCCTCGACGACGATGTGGATAACTTCGGTAACCGCGTTGATTACGTGCCCCAGGCCAAACCAGCCCAAGGCCGTGGCCGTCGTCCAGGTGCTCCGGCACAAGGCGCCGGTGCAGGTGCCGCCAGCGGCGCGCCACGTGGCGGCCAGCCACAGGGCGGTCGTCAGAATGGTCCGCGCAACAGCAGCGGCGGCACCACCGGCACACCACCTGCCAAGCGCAGCGGCCCGCGTAATGGCGCACCGCGTGACGGCCAGGCGCGTCGCGAAGACTCGCGCAGTAACAACCGTCGCCCGGCCCGTGACGAGCAGCCTCGTTTGTCCGAGCCCGCCGTGCAAAACCCACGCGGTGGCCCGGCGCCGAAGATCATCCACAAGGAGTCGAAAGCTGACCGCTTCCCGACACCTGAGCAGTTGGATCAACTGCCAGGCCGCCCTCGTGGTGAAAAACCAGCGTTGCTGACCCGCAACCGCTGAGTTTTAAACGGCAAAAAAAACGCCCCGATTAATCGGGGCGTTTTTGCATCCGGCGGTTAATTTATTGATCAGCCGCCTCGCCCGCTTTATGAAATAGTTTGGCGAAGATCATCCAGCGCCCCTCAACTTTCATCAGATTCAAATAATCGACCATTACATTATTGAACAAGCGCAGACGCACTTTCACGATGGCCATTTCTGCGGACATCACGTCAATCATCAGCACTTCATCAAGTTGCGGAAAACCGCCTTCTTGTGGCGACTTTCGGCCTTGAACCATGCTCCGATACTCGGCAAAAGGTCGCACAACCACCTGCGCATTCTGCGCGCTATAAAGCACGCAGCCACGGTGAAAGACTTTATCGAATGTGCCCAAATCCTGGGTTTGCAACACATTAAAGTAGTCCTTCAGAAACGCTTGAATTTCATCTATCACGGCTCACAACTCCCGACGTTCAGCACGCGGTTATTTAAATAAATAACCCGTCGCGCATTATCGACAGACCACTGATTTCACGTATAGCGGCTATTATTGGGCTTTTATGTGAAAGGAATTCATACATTGAAACTTCCTCCACTCGCCGCACTTCGCGCCTTCGAAGCATTGGCCCGGCTAGGCAAGGTGACCCTGGCCGCCGCCGAGCTGCATGTCACCCACAGTGCCGTCAGCCATCAAATTCGGTCTCTTGAAGAGTATGTGGAGATAGCGCTGGTGTTGCGCAACAAACGCTCCCTGGCGCTGACCGATGAGGGCCGCGTGTACGCCTACCAGATCAGGCAAGCGCTGGGCGAGATCGCCAGCGTCACGGAAAAACTGCTGGCGAAAACCAAACACGCGCAACTGAGCATTTCAGTGCTGCCCTCCTACGCCATGCATTGGTTACTGCCGCGCTTGCATGATTTCAGGAGCGCCCACCCCGAGGTGCACCTGAGGTTGGAGTCGAGCATGGCGTTCGCCAGCTTCGAGCAGGGCCCGCTGGATTGCGCCATCCGCTTCGGCCATGGGCAATGGCCCGATGTGCATTGCGAAACGCTGATGGGCGACTCGCTGCTGGTGGTCGCCGCGCGCGACTTCAACCACGGCGTTCTGCCAGGCACCGCGCAAGCCATCCTGCAGCAGCCCCTGCTGCACGCCAGTGAAAGCTGGCCGATCTGGCTCGGCGCTGCGGGCCTGGAAGGCCAACGCCCTCAAGCCTCAGTGGAGTTTACAGAGTCTACGCTGATGCTCGAAGCGGTCAGGCTGGGGCACGGGGTCGCGTTGACCCGCCGTTCCATTGCCCATTCACTGATTCAACGCGGGGACCTGGTCAGACTCACCGACATCGAACCGGCGCACCCTTCACGCTACTTTCTGGTCTGGCCGGTGGGCAGTAAACATTCAGCGCAGTTAACCTTGCTGCACACTTGGCTGAAAGAACAGGTGCTGGCCTATCAAGCTGGTTTATAGACCGCCAGGCAGCAAAACGCCGACCCTGAGGCCGGCGCTGTGCGTGCAAAACAGCGAAATAATTACTTCGCTTTGACACCTTCCAGCGAGATGTCCAGGTCCAGTGTCTGCGAAGACGGGCCTGGGCCTTTGATGCCGAAGTCGTTCAGGTTCAGCGTGGTGGTGGCGTTGAAGCCAGCACGTTCGCCGCCCCATGGGTCTTTGCCTTCACCGTTGAAGGTAGCCTTGAAGGTGACAGGCTTGGTCACGCCGTGAAAGGTCAGGTCGCCGGTCACGTCAGCGGTTTTCTCGCCGGTGGATTTAACCGCGGTAGACACGAACTTGGCGTCGGCGAACTTGGCAACGTCCAGGAAATCTTTGCTGGCGATGTGCTTGTCACGTTCTGCGTGGTTGGACCACAGGCTGGCGGTTTTCACGTCGACTGCGATTTTGCTGGCCTCAGGCTTGGCGGCATCCCAGCTGAACGTACCGTCCCAATCCTTGAAAGTACCGTGGATGTAGCTGTAACCCAGGTGGCTGATTTTCCAGTCGATGAAGGCGTGTTGGCCTTCTTTGTCGATTTTGTAGTCAGCGGCCATTACCGAGCCTGCAGACAGCAGGGCAGAACCGAGTGCCAGAGCAACGAGCGTCTTTTTCAACATGCTTTCTATTCCTTGTGAGTCGAGGTTGAACATCAGGCTTTGCGCCCCAGCATTCGCGTGAGGGTCGCATCACGATCGATAAAGTGGTGTTTCAAGGCAGCCAGGCCGTGCAAACCGGCGAAGACCACCAACACCCAGGCGAGGTACAAATGCACCACGCCGGCGGTGTCTGCCTGGTCCGGTAGCCCGGAAACCACGGCAGGAATCTCAAACAGGCCAAACACCGGAATACCGACACCGTCTGCGGTGGAAATCAGGTAACCGGCAATCATCACGGCAAACAGCCCGACATACAGGAACGCATGGCCGAACGCAGCCCCAATACGCGTCAAACGGCTGTAGCTGGCCAGCGCGGGCGGCGGCGGGCTAAACAGGCGCCAGACGATGCGTATCAGCATGATGGCGAACAGCGTGATGCCAATGCTTTTGTGCAGGTCGGGCGCCTCTTTGCGCCAGGTGCTGTAGTAGTCGAGGCCGACCATCCACAAGCCCAGCGCGAACAAACTGAACACTACCAAGGCTACGCCCCAGTGCAAAACAATGCTGACCCACCCATAGCGGGCCGATGAATTACGTAACTGCATGTCCCAACTTCCGTATTAGCTGTGCCAAAGACTAGCGATTTACCTATCGGATTAAAGCCGAAAATTTCGCTTTGAACTATCGAGAAATACGATCTTGAGATTATGCACAGTACGTTAACAATCAATTAAGGACTATTCCCAAGAAACGTGACAGATCGTCCTGCGTTTACGGCGAATTCATCCTTCAGGCCTGCAATGGGTTGTGGCACAGCCTGGCATTGCATAGGCTTGCGCGATTGTTTCACCTGCGCCGGCCGCAGGGCCGCTTCGAGGAGATAGACGATGGGCTTGAATAACCAGTGGATGCAACGCGACCTCGCGGTGCTGTGGCATCCCTGCACCCAGATGAAAGACCACCAGCAACTGCCGCTGATCCCGATCAAGCGCGGTGAAGGCGTTTGGCTGGAAGACTTCGAAGGCAAGCGCTACCTTGATGCTGTCAGCTCCTGGTGGGTCAATGTGTTCGGCCACGCCAACCCGCGTATCAACCAGCGCATCAAAGACCAGGTGGACCAGTTGGAGCACGTGATACTCGCGGGTTTCAGCCACCAGCCGGTGATTGAGCTGTCGGAGCGCCTGGTCAAGATGACGCCCGAAGGCCTGACGCGCTGCTTTTACGCCGACAACGGTTCGTCGTGCATCGAAGTCGCGTTGAAGATGAGCTTTCACTACTGGCTCAACCGTGGCCAGCCGAACAAAAAGCGCTTCGTCACCCTGACCAACAGCTACCACGGCGAAACCATTGCCGCGATGTCGGTGGGCGACGTGCCGCTGTTTACCGAAACCTACAAGGCGCTGCTGCTCGACACCATCAAGGTGCCGAGCCCGGATTGCTACCTGCGCCCCGAGGGCATGAGCTGGGAAGAACACTCGCGCAACCTGTTCAAGGCCATGGAACAGACCCTCGCCGAGAATCACGACAGCGTTGCGGCGGTGATCGTCGAACCGCTGATTCAGGGCGCCGGCGGCATGCGCATGTACCATCCGGTGTACCTCAAGCTGCTGCGTGAAGCCTGCGACCGTTACGGTGTGCACCTGATTCACGACGAAATCGCCGTGGGTTTCGGCCGCACCGGCACTATGTTCGCCTGTGAACAAGCCGGCATCCGCCCGGATTTCCTGTGCCTGTCCAAAGCGCTCACCGGCGGGTACCTGCCCTTGGCGGCGGTGGTCACCACCGACGATGTGTACGACGCGTTCTACGACGACTACCCAACCCTGCGCGCCTTCCTGCACTCGCACAGCTACACCGGTAACCCGCTGGCGTGCGCGGCGGCCCTGGCGACGCTGGATATTTTTGAAGAAGACAACGTCATCGAGAACAACAAGGCCCTGGCCCAGCGCATGGCCACCGCCACCGCGCACCTGGTGGACCACCCGCACGTGTCGGAAGTGCGCCAGACCGGCATGGTGCTGGCGATCGAGATGGTCCAGGATAAAGCCACCAAAACCGCCTACCCGTGGCAGGAACGCCGTGGCTTGAAGGTGTTCGAACACGCTCTGGAGCGCGGCGCGCTGTTGCGGCCATTGGGCAGCGTGGTGTACTTCTTGCCGCCGTATGTGATCACGCCGGAGCAGATCGACTTTTTGGCTGAAGTGGCCAGTGAAGGGATTGATATTGCGACCAACAGCAACGTCAGCGTGGCCGTGCCCAAGGACTTTCACCCAGGCTTCCGTGATCCGGGCTAATCGGTAATCCAGGGCGAACCGGCTAGCGTGGTGAGCGGGCCTGTTTGCCACAATAAGCATGCCCGTCACACTGAACACTGCCGCCCTTTAGGCTTCGTACATTTTTCAGAGAACAGAAATGAGACTGTCCCGCTTTTTCACCGACATCCCGCTGAGCCTCGGCGAGTTCGAATTACCGGAAGCCCAGGCGCATTACATCAGCCGCGTGTTGCGCATGAACGAAGGCGACGCCGTGCAACTGTTCGACGGCTCCGGCCAGGAGTTTTTGGGCACGTTGCTGGAAGTCGGCAAAAAGCGCGTCAGCGTGCAACTCACCGAACACTTCGCCGGCCAGGCTGAATCGTCGCTGCATATCCACCTCGGCCAGGGCCTGTCGCGCGGTGAGCGCATGGACTGGGCGATTCAGAAAGCCACCGAACTGGGCGTGAATGCAATCACGCCGATTTTCAGCGACCGCTGTGAAGTGCGCCTCAAGGACGAACGTGCCGACAAGCGCCTGTTGCACTGGCGCCAAGTGGCGATCAGCGCGTGCGAGCAATGCGGGCGCTCCACAGTGCCGGTGATTCACCCGCCACTGTTGCTGGCGGACTGGCTGAAGCAGGCCGAGGCGGATTTGAAGCTGGTATTGCACCCGGTGGCCGAGCCGCTGGTCAGCCATGCGAAGCCTGCCAGCCTCGCCTTCTTGATCGGCCCTGAAGGCGGTTTGACCGACCTTGAAGTCGACACCGCCCAACGCGCCGGCTTCCATGCCGCCCGCCTCGGCCCGCGCGTGCTGCGCACCGAAACCGCGCCAGTGGTGGCGCTGGCCGTGGCGCAACAACTGTGGGGCGACTTCTAACCCTGCTGTGCAAACCCAGTCAAGAAGGTGGCAGCAGCATTGTGCAGGCGACTCGGTATCTCAGTGGTACCCAGTGAAATGTGGGAGGGGGCTTGCTCCCGATGACGGTGTATCAGACGGCAAATGTACGGGCCGGCCCACCGCTATCGGGAGCACGCCACCTCCCACCTTTTGCACGGGTTGGCGGTTAAAGCACGTAATGCATGATCGCCACGAAATGCAGCAAACTCCCGCCGATCACAAACAGATGCCAGATCCCATGGGAATGCCGCAGGCGATCCTCCAGGGCAAAAAAGATAATGCCCACGGTGTACAACACCCCGCCCGACGCCAGCCACACAAACCCCGCCGTCCCCAGCGCAGCGATCAGCGGCTTGACCGCCACCAGCACGATCCAGCCCATCACCGCGTAAATCACGATCGACAGAATGCGTGCCTCGGAGCGCGGCTTGATCTCTTGCAGAATGCCGATCACCGCCAGCCCCCACACAATACCGAACAGCGTCCACCCCCACGGGCCTCTTAACGTGACCAGGCAGAACGGCGTGTAGCTGCCGGCGATCAGCAGGTAGATCGAGAAGTGATCGACCTTCTGCATGATCTCTTTTCGCCGCCCGCGCACGCTGTGGTACACCGTCGACGCGCTGTACAGCACCAGCAGCGTAAAGCCATAAATCGCCACGCTGACAATCTTCCAGGGGCTGCCGTCCAGGCTCGCCACCACCAACATACACACTGCGCCAACAAAGGCTGCAACCGCCCCGAGCAAATGGCTCCAGGCGTTGAATCGTTCCCCGTGATACATGTGCCACTGACCTCCAGCTCTCGTTAGCGATTCACCTATAAGGGTCCAGCGTTGCGCAGCAGAGTGCAAGACCGTTGTTATCGGGGCACAATCGAGCGCATTCGAACAAGAGCCACGGCCATGCTGATCGACGAAGAATTCACCCTCAAGAAGCTCGAGATCTTCCTGGCGTTCATGCGCACCGGCAACCTGGCCCGCGCAGCCGCCGAGTTGCACACCAGCAACGTCAGCGTGCACCGCGCCATCCACTCGCTGGAAAACGCGCTGCGCTGCCCATTGTTCAAACACGAAGGGCGCAACCTCACCCCGCTGGAAAGCGCCTATGTGCTGGAAGAGCGCGCGCAAAAGCTGGTGGCCGACGTGGTCGACAGCGTGCGCCTGACCCGCGAAGCTGCCGGTTTTTCCGCCGAGCGCTTCAAGCTCGGCTCGCTGTATTCGCTGACGGTGAAGACCGTGCCGCAACTGATCATGGGCCTGAAAATCCGCCGCAGCGAACTCAACATCGACCTGATTCTGGGTTCCAATTTCGACCTGCTGTACAAGCTCAAGAACATGGAAGTGGACGCTATCCTCATCTCCCTCGACGAGCGCGCCAACGACCCCGACTGCGAACAGATTGCGCTGTTTACCGACGACATCTTTTTGGCCACCCCGGCGGATTCGCCGTTCGACCGCGAGCAGCAAATCGACCTCGCCGACGTGCGTGACGCTACGTTCATCACGCTCACTCAAGGCTTCGCCACCCACCAGGATGGCAACCGTGTGTTCAAGCAAGCGGGGTTCGAGCCGAAGGTGGCGATGCAGGTGAACGACATCTTCACCCTGTTGAGTATGGTCAGCTCGGGGGTGGGTTACGCGTTGCTGCCGGGAAGGATTGCGGCGGTGTATGAGAACCGCGTGAAGCTGATACCGCTGCAACCCCGGTATCGGTTGCAGCAGCACATTGGCGTAGTGTTCTTGAAAGCCAAAGAGCGCGACCCGAACTTGCTCGCGCTGTTGGCAGAATGCCGGATGTACGCCAATCGGCAGGTGCCAGCCTGACACAAAGCCATCGGGAGCAAGCCCCCTCCCACATTGGGCTGCAGTCCAAATATCGGCGTACAGATCCAATCAAATCTGAGAGAGTTTCTTGCCTCATACATTGGGCTGCAGTCCAAATAGGGGCATGCAAACCCAATCAAATCTATGAGGGGATTCTTCCCTCACACACTGGGCTGCAGTCCAAATAGGGGCATGCAAAGCCAATCAAATCTGTGAGGGGATTCTTGCCTCACACACTGGGCTGCAGTCCAAATATCGGCATGCAAACCCAATCAAATCTGAGAGGCTTTCTTGCCTCACACACTGGGCTGCAGTCCAAATATCGGCATGCAAACCCAATCAAATCTGTGAGGGGATTCTTCCCTCACACATTGGGCTGCAGTCCAACTACCGGCATGCAAATCCAATCAAATCTGAGAGGGTCTCTTGCCTCACACATTGGGCTGCAGTCCAACTATCGGCATGCAAATCCAATCAAATCTGAGAGGGTTTCTTGCCTCCCACACTGGGCTGCAGTCCAAATATCGGCATGCAAGCCCGATCAAATCTGAGAGGCTTTCTTGCCTCACACACTGGGCTGCAGTCCAAATAGGGGCATGCAAACCCGATCAACTGTGGGAGGGGGCTTGCTCCCGATGGGGCCAGACCAGGCACTCACATTCCCGAATTTAGCCGACCAAACCACGCACGATGAAGTACAGCAGCGACGGCCCGAGCAGGCAGCCAAGCCCGGTGTGGAACGTCGCGGTCAACGCGCCATACGGCACCAACCGCCGATCCGTCGCGGCCAAGCCTGCGGTCACACCGCTCACGGTGCCGGCCAAACCACCAAACACCATGGCCGAACGCGGGTTATCCAGGCCCATCCAACGCGCCGCCACCGGCGTGCCGACCATCACCAGAATTGCCTTGATCAAACCGGTGGCAATCGACAGCGCCATCACGTCCGAGGTCGCGCCAATCGCGGCACCGGTCACCGGGCCGACGATGTAGGTCACCGCCCCCGCGCCGATGGTGGTCATGCTGATCGCATCACGGTAACCAAACGCCCAGGCCATGCTCGCGCCAACAATAAACGGCAGAATCGTCCCGAGCAGCAGCGCAATCACACCGATCATCCCCGCTTTACGCGCTTCGGTGGCTTGCACTTCAAACGCCGTGGCGACGATGGCAAAGTCACGCAGCATGGCGCCGCCCATCAAGCCAATACCCGAGAACAGCGCCACGTCGGCCAAGCCTTTTTGCCCGCCGGTCAGCGTGCCGCCCACCCAGGCCAGCACCAAGCCGATCACGATGGCAATCGCCGAGCCGTGAATGCGCCCGAAGGTCAGGCGCTTGGACAGCACCACCGACACCCACATCACCACGCCGACGAACGCGAACGCGGTGACCAGGCCGTTATTCACCAAGCCTTTTTCAATCAGAGGCCACATATCAGCGGCCCCCCGCAACAGGTGTCGGCGCAATCAGCGGTTCTTCATCGGGCAACGGTTCGCCTTTGTGAGTACGGCTGATCAGGGCGATGGTGCAACCACACACCACCACCGAACCGATGGCCGCCAGCACCGCCACCGGGCCGCCGTGCAAGGCGGTAACCACGTTTTGTTGCGCGGCCATGGCGACGACCACCGGGATATACATCGCGCCCCAGAAGCCCACGCCCATCTCGCAATCCTTGGTCATGCCGCCGCGCTTTTGCATCCACAGGCGCGCGCAGATCAGCAGGATCATCGCGATGCCCACCCCGCCCACATTGGATTTAACGCCGAGCAACACGCCGAGCATGTCACCCAGTATCACGCCCGCCAGCATGCAGATTGCCAGCAGGGCCACACCGTAAATAATCATTGTTGTTATCCTCAAAGTGCTCGATCGAAATTGTTGTTTTTGTGCTTCGAAAGCCTTGGGTGATGCTTTATCGGTGGCGGCGCTCCTCCTCTTGCAGCAGGGCCTGCAAGGTGTCCAGGCGCGCGCCTTCACAGGCGATCACCGTGCCTTGTTCAAATACGCGGCGTGACAGGCCGGTCAGCACGCTGCCGGGGGGCAGTTCGATTTGCAGGCGCACGCCGCGCTCATAGGCGCTTTGCACGGTGCCGCGCCAGTCGACGACGCGGCACATGTTGAAGGCCAGGTCGTCGCGCAACTGTTCGGGGTTGTGGATCGGCCGCGCGCGGGTGCTGCTCAAGTAGGTGATGCGCGGCGTCTTGAGGGTAACGAAGGCTTGCGCCAATGCCCGCGCCGGTTCCTCCAGCAACGCGCAATGCGACGGCACGCTGACCGCCAGGCGCCTGGCGACGCCGTTGCCTTTGATGCGCTCGGCCACACGCTGCATGGCTGCATCGCTGCCGGCAATCACGGTTTGGTTGTCGGCGTTGATGTTTGCCAAATACACCGGGGTTTCGCGGCTGTGAATGTCGGCCAGCACCTGTTCGACTGTGGATAACTCGGCGCCGATGATCGCGGTCATGCCGTAGCCTTGTGGATAAGCGTTTTGCATCAACTCGCCGCGCAGGCTGACCAGTTTCAGCGCATCGGCAAAGTCCAGGGCGCCCGCGATGACTGCCGCCGGGTACGCGCCAATCGACAGGCCCGCCACGTAATCCGGGGTGTGTTGCAGCAGGCGGGCATGCGCCACACCGGCGATCAACAGACAAAGCTGCACGGCACGCGTGGACTCCAGAGCGTGCGCCACATCGAGCTGACGGACGTCTTCACCTAACGCATTGCTGGCTTCCTCCAACACCTCAGCGGGCAACCGCTGGAGCATGCCGGGCCGTTGGGCGCCCTGCCCTGGAAACACCAGCAGGCTGCTCATGCCACGGCCTGCCACGGGTCGAGCACCAGGTGCGCCCCGCTGGCGGTTTTCAGCAGCACGCGGCGTGAGCCACCCGCCCATTCACGCAGGGCAAACGCGCCAAATGGGCTTTGCAGTTGCAGGTCTACCGCGCAGGGCGCCGTGTCCAGTAACGCCAGTAACGCCTCGGCATCGCTGCGTTCAAGCCGCTCGGGCGCACACACAATCAAATCCAGATCGCTGCCGGCATGCAGCGCTTGAATGCCGGTGGCCAACTCAAACCCTGCGCTACCGGTGACGCCCCACGGCGCCTGCGCCAACACCGGCCGCAGTTGATCAAGTGCGCGCAACGCCGGTAAATCGCGCGGTGAGATCACCTCGCGCAGCGCCTGCGGCGTCACTCGCCGCTGAATCGCTGCGGTGGGCATCACGGCCGCAAACCGTTGCTCACGCAGGCGCCCGCGCACGCCCACCGCCACCGTGCCCGGCGCGGTGAGCGCGCGGCGTACCACCACGGGCTCGCCCGCCGCGATGACCTCGGTCACCCACGCCGGGACAGCGGCGGGCAGATGCGCCGGGGTCATGCCCCAGAGCAAATCGTGGGCGTTCACCATTGCTCCCGCAGCAGTTCGCGCACGTGGCTGGAGGCGGCGCGATTGGCTGCGCCGAGGCGGCCGCGCAAATCACTGCCGCCTGCCTGTACATCCTTGATCGCATTCGCCAGACAATCACCGACCCGCGCCACATCATCGGCGCTGGGCTGTTCAATTTGACTGACCGACAAGGTTTCCCAGAGCAACCCGAGGCTGGCGTAGCTGTCGATGTCATAGGCCATCGGCGGCACACTGGCGGCCAGGGCTTCCAGCTCTTCGACACTGCGCAAGGTCACTCGCGCCGCCGATGCCTTGCCCATCGCGTGCACCATCACGCCGGGGTCACGCAGGGCGATCAGGCGGTTGGCCTGGTAGCCGTGGGCCAGAAACGCGCCGGACATGGCCTTGCCCACCAACAGCGCGATCACCGGGTGCCCGGCCAACCGAGCGCGCGCGTAGCTGTCGGCAGCAGCGGCCAGCGCCTGGTGAATACCGAGGGCTTCTTCGCGACGGCCATAGGCTTGGCTGGGCACATCGACGATGGCGATAATCGGGCGCTGGTCGCCACGCTCGATGGCGGCGTCCACCGCCTTGGCCAAGCCCCAACCTTCGAGCAAACCGACCTCGCCATTACGCGCGCGCGGGAAGCGGTTGTGTTCATCGGTGACCACGGCGATAAAGCGCACGGCGTGTTCGCCCAACATGCCATCGGCGACTTTCAGCGACGCCGGCAAACCGTCGACGGGCGTGGCGCCGTTGCTCAATGCATTGAACCACTGCAACCCTCTCATGAGCGTTCTCCTTGATACAGCTCGCGCACCGTCGCCGGGTCGATTTGCGGTGTGGCGTCCAGCTCGGCCAGGCGCGCCAGGTAAAACCCGGCGCGGCGGCTGCGTTGCTCGTCAGGTAAACCGTGTTGCAACAATGCGCTGACGGTGTGTTGAACCTGCGCCACATCGTCGGCCACATAACGGTCGGCCAGGCCGCTGTTAAAACGCTGCTCGCCGCCGGTCAGGCTCCAGATAAACGGGCGGTCGCGCGAATCGTATTCTTCCAGGCCCGCTTCCTGCTCGATCACCTGTGGGCCGTTGAGGCCAAGCCGCGCTTCACGGGTGACCACGAGGTAACTGCACAACCCGGCGGCGATGGACATGCCGCCAAAACACCCGACGCTGCCTGCCACCACACCGATCACCGGCTGATACTGGCGCAGGTCGACAATCGCCGCGTGAATATCGGCAATCGCGGCCAAGCCCAGGTTGGCTTCCTGCAAGCGCACGCCGCCGGTTTCGAGCAACAGCACCGCACGCGTGGGGATGCCCTTGCGGTTGTCCTCGGCGGCCAGCTCCAGTGCACCGGCGATTTTTGCGCCGCCGACTTCACCGAGGCTACCGCCTTGAAAGTTGCCTTCGATGGCGGCCACCACCACCGGCAAACCGGCGATGTTGCCCTTGGCGATCACCACGCCGTCGTCGGCCTGAGGCACCACGCCTTGGCGGCTCAGCCACGGCGACATCACGCGTTGGAATGGGTCGATCAGTTCACGGTAAGAGCCAGCGTCGAGTAACGCCTTGGCTCGCTGCCGCGCGCCGAGTTCGACAAAGCTGTGTTTAGCCAGCAAGTCAGTCATGGCCGATCTCCTCGAAACCCTGCTCCAAGCGCAAGCGCACCACGCCGGGCGTCGCACCGAAGTCGTGGATGTCAATCTTCAATGCCGGGGGCGTCTGCTCCTGAAAGATTCGTTCGAACAGATGCTGCCAGCGCTGTTCGGCGCCATTCACCGAGGTCTGCACCTGAATCGTCAGCGTGCCGGGCGTGCCCGGCTCCAGCAGCACTTCAAGGTCGCCGGAACCGACGCAACCTACCAGCGCACGGCCTTTTGGCGGCTGCCCGGCGGGGAATTCAAAGGTTAAGGTTTCCATCAAAACGCTCCGTCGAGGCGGTCGAGAAACAGGCAGGCGGCCAACAGGTCAGCGGCGCCACCGGGGGAGGCATTCAGGGCCAGCAGGTGTTGGTCGAGTTCGTGCAGTTGGCGGCGCCCGGCGAGGCTTGCGCTGCCGCCGGCCTCCAACACTGCCTGCGCGCCGCGTTGCATGGCGTGCAAGCCTTCGGTGCCCGCGCGGTAAAGCACGCAGGTGTCGGCCAGCTCGGTCATGATCGCGAGCAACGCATCCAGGCGCGCGTTCTGTTCGCCGGCGTTTTGCAGGCGGCTTTTGTGCAGTTGCGGCAGGCCGCGTTGCATCACCGCAGGGAAGCCGAGCTGCGCTTCTTCCCGCGCACCGCGTGCGCCGTAGCGTTGCGCAACCTGAGCACCGTGGCTCAGAGGTTGCGGGGCGTAGCGGTCGTTGAGCAAGGCAAGCCTGGCAGCGTTCAAGGTGATGGCGCGAGGTGCCAGAGCGGCCGCCGCCGTGAGCAACCCGAGGGCCCAGATGGCGCCGCGATGGGTGTTCACGCCGCCGGTAGTGACGAGCATTGCCTGCTCGCCTTCGCGACCAATACGCCCGAGGGCTTCGCGCAAGGGCAAGCCGACTTCACCGCATTCAAGCGCGGCTTCGGCCATTTCCTTGAACATCGGCCACAGCGACAGCGCCGAGGCGTGCATCAGCCCCAGGTGCAAATCGCTGTGCGCGCCGTTACCGCGACGGTCGACCAAGGCAGGTTTTGGCGACAAGTCAGCCTCATCGATCAACGCCTCCACGGCCCTATCTGCCAGGCGATCCGCCAGGCTCAGTTCGTGCAGTTTAAGGGCGCGCATTTACCAGCTCCTGAACTTGGCGGGTGGGTTGTACAGGCCGCCGGACCATTCCACCAAGTCGGCCACGCTCTTGGCGGCCAACAGTTCGCGGGTGGCGTCGGTGCGGCGGATGCCCAAGTCTTCCGGCAACGCGATCAAGCCTTCGCGGCGCATGCGCGCGGTGTCTTTGGGGTTATGGCGCATGCCGATGGCGGTCACCCCGGCGACGGCGGCGATCATCGCCTGGCGTTCTTCAAGCGAGCGCGCTTTGTACAGGTAGGCGATGCCTTCTTCGGTCAGCAAGTGGGTAACGTCGTCGCCGTAGATCATGATCGGTGCCAGCGGCATGCCGCTTTTGCGCGCCACTTCCACCGCGTCGAGGGTATCGACGAAGGTCGGCTTGCCGCCTTCCTGGAAGGTCTCGACCATTTGCACCACGAGCTTTTTGCCGCGCTCAAGCAAGGCTTCAGGCGCGTCGTCGTGGCGCATATCCAGCCACGCCGGCGTGCTGTGGCGACGGCCGCGCGGGTCGTGGCCCATGTTCGGCGCACCACCAAAACCTGCGAGGCGACCCCGCGTCACCGTGGAGGAATGGCCGTCGCCGTCGACTTGCAGGGTGGCGCCGATGAACAGGTCGACCGCGTATTGGCCAGCCAGTTGGCAAACCATCCGGTTGGAGCGCATCGAGCCGTCGCGCCCGGTGAAGAACACATCCGGCCGCGCGGCGATGTAGTTTTCCATGCCCAGTTCGGTGCCGAAGCAATGCACGCTGTGCACCCAACCGCTTTCGATGGCGGGGATCAACGTCGGGTGCGGGTTGAGTGTCCAGTTGCGGCAGATCTTGCCCTTCAGGCCGAGGGATTCGCCGTAGGTGGGCAGGATCAATTCGATGGCGGCGGTGTTGAAGCCGATGCCGTGGTTGAGCGACTGCACGTTGTGTTTTTCGTAGATGCCACGGATCGCCATCATCGCCATCAGCACATGCACCGGCTTGATGTGGCGCGGGTCGCGGGTGAACAGCGGTTCGATGTAGAACGGCTTGTCGGCCACCACCACAAAGTCCACCCAACTGGCCGGGATGTCGACGCGTGGCAATTCGCTGACATCATCCACCAGCTGGTTAACCTGCACGATCACGATGCCATCGCTGAACGCGGCGGGCTCGATCAGCGCAGGCGTGTCTTCGGTGCTGGCACCGGTGTAGATATTGCCCGCGCGGTCGGCCATGAAGCCGGCGGAAAGCACCACGTTGGGGATCAGGTCCACCACCAGCCGTGCGTAGAGTTCGATGTACGTGTGGATCGCGCCGATTTCCAGCAACCCGTCTTCGAGCAACTGGCTGATGCGCAGTGATTGGGTGCCGGCAAACGAGAAATCCAGTTTGCGCGCGATGCCTTTTTCAAACAGGTCGAGGTGCTCGGAACGGCCGACACTCGGCATGATCATGTGCAAATCGTGGAGCTTGGCCGGGTCGGCTTTGGCCAGGGAGCGCGACAGAAAGTCGGCCTGCTTCTGGTTGTTGCCTTCCAGCACCACGCGGTCGCCGGGCAGGATCAGCGCCTCAAGGGCTTCGACGATCTTGTCACTGGGCAACACCGCCCCGTCGGCAAACTGCTTGACCAGCCCGAGGCGCCGCTGCTTCTCGTCGCGCCGCCGCGTCCAGCGCGAGTCGGGGGTGATGGTTGTTGTCATGGTCGCTCCACGGGTTTGCTGTCGTGGGCTGTACCTTAGGAGTGAACGGCGGGGCTATCAATCAAGCTCAGCGCTGGATCGTTACGGCGGGGTTAATGATGACTCAATGAATACGGGCTTAATCTTCTTCGCCATTCGCTGCGATGGAACCATAACGTCCTGAACAGCGCCACGGCGGCGAAGATGTGCAGCCCCACAACCGCCGCCGCACTCCATTGCCAAAGGCCCGACAGTGCCTGGCCGTACACCGGCAACAGCAGCACGAGCAGCGCCACCAGCGCGCCTGCACCCAGTTGCTCCCAGTTTTGCAGGCGACTTGGACGGGAGACGATCGCGTAACCAAGCAAGGCGCCCAGACACACGATCAGCAGGCTTAACAGGTCCTGCTCTGCGACGGGAGGCCACTCCAGCAAACTGAGTGGCAGGCCGATCGCGAACACGGTGAATGAGCAAATTCCGACAAACACAAAGGCATATTCGAGGGCGTCCAACAGGCGGTTACGGATGAAACCCCGCGCCTGCTCATCTTCATCGTTGCTTGGGCCTTGGGATATAGCCACCGCCAGCAGGCCCGAGCCGAGGCCGCCCAGCGTCATGACCACAAAATTGCTCACAACCCCTTTGATCGCGTTGTCGGCACCGATGAGCTTGAGACTTTCCAGGTACACCAGAATAAACACCGCGCCTGCGCACGAAACCATGAACCCCCACAGCTTGCCGCGGTTGGACTGAACGTTCATGGTCACAGCGGCCGTCAGCACCAGCACCACAAACCACATGAGCAAGGCACCGGTAAACCGATTGAGGTTGTACAGCCAGGCGAACCCATCCAATAGCCACATTGCGTCGATACTTCCATCGAAAAACTCCCTTGGCTATCGGCAGTGGGTCGAGGATCTTTACCGCGCGCGGTGCGATCAGGTGGGTCAGTTGAATGGTGTCAACTGCCAGGTCGCCATCGGGAGCAAGCCCCCTCCCACAGTTGATCTGTGGCATCTGCCAGGTATCAGTCCCCTATAGGGGACCATTTTTTGATTCGGGTGAAGGGCTGACTTGCTCCAGCGCTCTGTCGACCAGTAACTGCGCCAACTCTGCCATTTGCTGAATCGCCAGCATCGTCGCGCGCTGGGCGGTGTCCAGGTTGAAGGCTAGATTGCAGGTCATTGCGTTGAGAGAAGACAAGGTTTCGCTGGCGTTGACCAGCACGGCTTCGGTGTTTTGATGGGGGTTTACGGTGAACAGTTGGGCAGGCGGATTTGGAGTGGGTTTGACCATGATTAAGCTCCTAAACAGTTAATAAGGAGCGCCATCGTTCGCTTGCACGCGAATGAGGGTGGCGACCGTGCGCAGGTGTGCAAGACCGGGCCTGTTCAGGACACCCAGCAGGTCCGAGGACCTCCTGCGTGCAGCCGCCATAAAGCAGAGAGCACAAAAAAAGCCCGTGGTTGGCTGGGCGTTTTTACGCCTAAACAGTTTCGTCGGGCTTGCACGTCCGTGTCACCGCTTTTCGATGACGGAACTAAGACTAGCCGCCATGGGGCCATGCAAAGTGCCTATGACTTATGGCAGGCCGAACATCGGGAGCAGCCGGTGATTGAGCGGTTTGCGCGCATTGAGTAGCGGGCTCGGTCTGCCAGGCACAGGAAATAAATGTGGGAGGGGGCTTGCTCCCGATGGAGGTGGGTCAGCTGCATCTGTATCAACTGACAGGTCGCCATCGGGAGCAAGCCCCCTCCCACACTAGAGAATGGCGGATCAGGCCAGGCCAGACTCGACCAGCAGCGCTTCCAAGCCCATGAGGTCGGGTATTTTCGCCACGTGTTCGCCCACTTGCACTGCCGCAAGCTCCAGCGGGCACAGCGGCACGTCGACGTAACTCAACTGGCTGTCGAGCTTGTACGAGCGTGGAATGCCTTGTATCACCAGCGCGATAAACTTCAGCGTCGGCCGCCCGCCCAGTGCGTTCAGCACGACGATGCGCGAGCGCTCGCCGGTCATGATCGCTTCGCCGCACGCCGCTTCAAAGCTGATCAGCGGCAATTGCCGATCACGCCAGGTCACTTGCCGCAAATACCATGGCGGCGCGTCGCTGGCGGGTTCGCCGCGCTGGAAGTCGATCAGCTCGGCGATGGCGACGTTGGGCAGCACCAGGTTGCGATCAGCCAGGGGCAGCAGCAGGCCGGTGAGTTGGCGGGTGCGGTGGTCAAGCATCGGGCTTGCTCCAATAGGCGATGCTTTCGAGCAGCACCGACTCTTGATACGGCTTGCCAAGGTAGTCGTTGACGCCGATGGCCATGGCGCGGTCGCGGTGTTTTTGGCCAGTGCGCGAGGTGATCATGATGATCGGCAGGCGCATCAGCCGCGGGTCGTTGCGCACCTGTATGGCCACCTCAAAACCGTCCATGCGCGGCATTTCGATGTCGAGCAGCATCAGGTCCGGCGTGTGTTCCTCAAGCAGGGCGATGGCGTCGATGCCGTCTTTGGCGGTGAGCACGTTCATGCCGTTGCGCTCCAGCAGGCGGCTGGTGACTTTGCGCACGGTGACCGAGTCGTCCACCACCAGCACCAGCAGCGGGCGCTTTTTCAGCGGGTCGTTGAGCGCCAGCGGTGCGTCGACTGTTTGGGCCGGCAAGGCCGGTTGCCGCGCGCGAATGTGCGCGAGCAAATCGATGATCAGCACCACGCGGCCATCACCCAGAATGGTCGCGCCCGACACACCCTGCACGCCCGCAAACTGCGGCCCAAGGCCCTTGACCACGATTTCCCGGGTATCGGCCATGGCGTCCACGTGCACCGCCACACGCCGCTCATTGCAGTGCACCAGCAGCACCGGCACGGCCTGGTACTGGCCGAGTAATTTCGGGCGGGCGACGGTGTGCAGCAGGTCGCCGAGGTAAAACAACTCGTAGCGCTGGCCAGCGTATTCATAACGCGGCGGGTCTTGCTGATAGTGCCCGGCCAGTTCGTGGGGCAGCACACGCACCAAGCCTTCGATGGTGTTGATCGGGATCGCGTATTGATCGTCTGCGCAGTGCACCATCAGCGCCCGGTTGACTGACACGGTAAACGGCAGGCGCACGCGAAAGTGCACGCCCACGCCCGACGTAGAATCAATGAACATCGAGCCGCCCAACTGGCGCACTTCTTCGTGCACCACGTCCATGCCCACGCCGCGCCCGGAAATTTGCGTAATTTTTTCGGCGGTGGAAAACCCCGGTTGCAGAATGAACTGCAGCACATCGCGGTCACTGATCTCTTGATCAGGGCTGAGCAAGCCGCGCTTGATCGCCTTGCGCCGCACCGCGTCGAGGGGCACGCCGGCACCGTCGTCGCGCATGTCGAAAACAATATCACCGCCTTCGTGGGTCAGGTCCAGCGTGATGCGCCCCTTCGCCGGCTTACCCGCCAGCAAGCGCGCCTCGCGAGGCTCCAGGCCATGGTCGACGGCGTTGCGCAGCATATGTTCGAGCGGCGCGACCATGCGTTCCAGCACGTTGCGGTCCATCTCGCCCTCGGCGTTGCCGACCACGAAATCCACGTCCTTGCCCAGCTCTTGCGCCACTTGGCGCACGATGCGCTTGAGGCGCGGCACCATGCGTTCAAACGGCACCATGCGCGTGCGCATCAGGCCTTCCTGCAATTGGGTGTTGATGCGCGCCTGTTGCTGCAACAGGTTATGCGCGTCCGCGTTGCGCCGGTCGAGGGTTTCCTTAAGGTCCAGAAGGTCTGAGGCCGACTCGGACAGCGCGCGCGACAACTGCTGCAACTGTGAGTGGCGGTCCATTTCCAGCGGGTCGAATTCTTCATAACCCAGGCGCTCGGCCTCGGCCTGTTGGCGGCTGAGGATGCGCCCCTGGGTTTCGGTGTCGAGGCGGCGCAGTTGGTCGCGCATGCGCTCAATGGTGGTTTCGACCTCATTGAGGGCGGTGCTCGCGTCGTTGACCTGCTGCTCGATGCGGCCACGAAAAATCGACGTTTCACCGGCCAGGTTGACCAGCTCATCGAGCAAGTCGGCGGATATTTTTACCATGTCGGCCGCAGGATCAACCGGCGCTTCGGCCTTGCCCGCCGGCAACGCTACCGGGGCCAACGGCTCATCGCTCGGGTGCAGCAGGCTTTTGATGCGCTCGATCAGTTGATCCACCGGGCCTACCGGCAAACCACCCGCCACTGCATCGATCATCTGCGCCAGGCGGTCATGGCAATCTTGCAGCAACGCGAACAGTTCAAGCGAAGGTGCGAGCAAACCGGCAGACAGGCCTTCGTACAGAAACTCCAGCTCATGGGCCAGGTCGCCAATCGGCCCGATCTCGACCATGCGCGCGCCACCCTTGAGGGTGTGCAAGTCGCGCAGCAGGGTTTCCACCTCTTGGCGATTATTCGGCTCGGCCTGCCAGCGCAGCAACGCGCTGTTTGAGCTGTCGAGAATATCGGCGGCTTCTTCCAGGAAAATTTCCAGCAGCTCGGGATCAGCCCCTGGCGCCTCGGCGGCAATTACCGGGGCAGCCGGCGTGTTGCTCTGGCGGAACGCGCGCAGTTGGCCGACCAACTCGCTGGAGTCGCTCAGGGCCTGGTGGTCTTGCAGTTGATCCAACTGCAATGCCAACCGCTCATGGCTGGCCATCAGTAGCAAAGACAGTTCTGCACAGTAGCTGTAGCGGCGGTCGACCAAGCCTTCATACAGGCATTCCAGCTCCTGGGCCAGGTCACCCACCGGGCCTATTTCGGCCATGCGCGCGCCGCCTTTGAGCGTGTGCAAATCGCGTTGCAATGACGACAACGGCGCCACGCTATCGGGCTCCAGCAACCAGCGTTTGAGCGACTGCCCGGCACTGTCGAGAATGTCGACCGCCTCTTCCAGGAAGATCTCAACGATCTCGTCGTCAATCGCCATGCTCTGGTCCAACTGCGCGGTGGCGGCGCCCAGTTCGGAGATGCTCAGCGCGCGGCTGCCGTCGCTTGTGATCAGGCCGGTGGCGGACGGGTCGAGGGCTTCATCGAGCAATTCACGCAAGGCCCGCACACGCGCGGGCGCGGGGCTGATTTCCTGGCCGGCCGCGAGTTGGTCGAGCATGTTGATCAGTGCTTCATGCGCCTGTTCGGCTTCCTGAAAGAACCGTTCGCTGACCGCCAGGCTGCTTTCTTCCACGGCGCCGTAGAGGTCGAGCAAGGCTTCGCACACTTCGTCGATGGCGTGCAGGTCGGCGACGTGCGCGCCCTGCCCCAACGTGGTCAGCTCATCCAGCAGCGCGGTCAGTTCCTGGCGCTCGCCGGGGTGTTGTTGCCAGCCGCGCAGCAGGCTTTCAGCATCCAGCAAAATATCCATGCCTTGGGCCAAAAAGCCTGTGATCAACTGCGGGTCGCGCTTGATACGCAGCCCGGTGTTGGGTGCGTCGAGCAGCGCTTCAAGCTTTTGATCGAGCAGGCTCTGCGTGCGGCTGATCACGTCGGCGGCGCCCCTGATCGGCACCAGCGGGTCATTGCCCAGTTGGCGCAGCCCCAACTGGAAGAGGTTTTCGGCTTCCAGCAGCAACGCCACTTCGTCCAGGTCCAGCGGCAAGCGGTGGGCCTTGTACTCGCGGGTGAGGTGATCAAGCGGCCGTGTCAGCTCGGCAATCGGCAGCACGCCCGCCATGTAGGCGCTGCCCTTAAGCGTGTGCAGTGCGCGTTGCAGTTCATCACTGACTTGCAACGGTACGTGTTCGGCGGCTTGTTGCAAAAAGTGGTTGAGGCTATCGAGATGGCTCTGCGCTTCGTTGCGGAAGATCTCCAGCAACATCGGGTCGTGCGCTTCGGCGGCCGAGGGTTCAGCGCCGCTGGCCAAGGCGTGGGCGCGCGCGGCCAGGGTATCGACCTCGTCGCGCTGACGCTGAGCATCGGTGGCAAAATCGGCGATCAATTCCGGCAGCAGGGCCACCGCGTCATCCAACACCCGTTGCACCTCGGGGCTCAGCGCCACGCTGCGCTCCAGCACGCGGTTGAGCAGGTTCTCGACGGCCCAGGCCAGCTCCGCCAGCACCAGCGCGCGCACCATGCGGCCACTGCCTTTCAAGGTATGGAACGCGCGGCGCATTTCACCTTGTGCGGTTTTGTCGGCGCTGTTCGGCAGGTGGCGGTGCAGCGCCTCAAGCACTTCGTCAGTTTCTTCGAGGAAGACTTCGCGCAGCTCGTCGTCAATCGGTTCTTCACCGTCCGGCGGCGGCAACAGGCTACCGGGGCGCTGCAGCGCCGGCGGGTTCAGGCGCGACGTGGGGCTGGCCAGTGCGTCGAACTGCGATTGGCTCGGTGCGCCCTCGGCTGCCAGCGTGCCTTCCGGTGCGGCCAGTGCCTGACGCCACGGTTTCTGCGCGGGCAGGTAGCCGAGGGCGGCCAGGCCTTGAGTGGCCAGCTCCAGCACCCGTTCGCCAGCCGCGTCGGGGTCTTGGAGCATGCGCTCCAGGTAGTACTCCAGACCGCTGACCACGTCGGCAAAATGCTCCAGCTGCGCCAACGCAGGCGCGGCGTCGTTGAGCATTAATTGTTCATCGACGTAAGCGCTACAGCCGCGCATCAGGCTCGCGGCACGCGGCAGCGGAATCATCGCCAACGCACCGCGCACCTGGCTTAGCAGCTCCGGCAGTGACTCCAGACGCTGGCGGTCCCAGTGGGCTTCAACGCAATCAATCACCAGCTCTTTGGCTTGGCGCAGGCATTGGCAGGATTCGCGGATCACCAACTGGTGAATCTGGGTCAGGTCGGTGGTGGGCAAGCGGCTTTCTTCGCGGCTTTCCGGCTCCACCGTGCCGGCCATGCCCGCCAGCGTGGCTTCGACATAGAGCAACGCGCCGGCGACGTCCATCAGCACCGCATCGTTGGGCTCGCGCTGGCCTTGAGCCAGGCTCAGCACCACCGCAAGTTGGTCGATGATGACCTTGCGCGGCTGGCCGAAGCCGAGTACCGCCAGGGTGTCGGCGATTTGGCGTAACGGCGCCAGCAGCGCCTCAAGGTCGCGGGTGTGTTGGCGGTCACTGCGCACGAACAGGTCGAGGCGTTCCTTGACCCGCACCAGTTCCTCGCACAAGGCGCCGAGCACCGAGCCCATGGCATTGCGATCCGGCCCGGCCAGCCGCGCGCGCTCGGCATCGACCACGGCGCTGTCGGGCAAGGCCTCATCAAGACCGTAGCGCTCCTTGAGGCTTTGCATGCGCGGCGTCGGCCGGGTGACCTTGGCCACATAGAACAACAGGCTTTTGAGTAATTCATCCGGCGCCGGCTGGTTGATGCCGCCAATACCTTGGGCCAGCAGGCGCTTGAGTTGTTTGTCGCAGGCTTTGAGCAGGCTGCGCAGCGCCGGGCTGTTGGCGATCACGCCGGTGAGCATGCCTTCGACCAGCGCCGAGGTGACTTGCCACAACGGCAACAGCGGCGCGCCCTGGCACAGCGCCTCAAGCCGCGCGAAAACCCGCGCCATGTCTTCAAGGTTGCTCGGGCCGTGGTCTTCGCGCAGCAAACCGGCCAAGGCCTGTTGCAGCAATTGATGCCACTGGCGCAGTTGACTGCTCAGGTCGGGCGCCATGCGTTGCGCCAGCGCCTCATCGGGTAATGGCGCAATCGACAGCAGTTGCGGGCTGAACAGGCTGGTCTCCGACAGCAGGCTTTCACCGCGTGCGCTGCGCAGGTCGTTGAGCAGCGGCAACACCACCAGCGGCAGGTCGCGGCGGGCGCTGTGCACGCGGTCCAGGTACAGCGGCAATTGGCTGAGGGCTTGTTGCAACAGGCGGATGCTTTCGTCGCGCTGGCTGACGCGCTCGGCTTGCAGGGCGAGGGCCAGCTCTTCGATCTCTTCGGCCAACAGCGCCGCGCCGTAGAACTCGACCATTTGCAACGCGCCATGCACTTGGTGGATGCCGGCCAGGCACTCGCCGAGGGCGTCGCCGTCGCGTGTTTCGACAGATGCGTCGAGCGCCGAACGGGCCTGTTTCAGGGTTTCGGCAATGTCGCCCTTGACCCATTCGAGGGCCACGTAGTCGTGCCGATCAACCATAACTGCTCCGCTTAAAATTCGTGGGTTGCGTGTGTTCTTGCCCAGCAGGTATTTCCAGGTAAACGGAGATCTACTGTGGGAGGGGGCTTGCTCCCGATAGCAGTGGGTCAGTCACCTGATCGATTGGCTGATACACCGCCATCGGGAGCAAGCCCCCTGCCACATTCGGATGGCATTTCACTCATCTACCGGTCGCGCCGGCGGCAAGGTGAAACCCGACACCGAGCGGCGCAACTGGCTGGCCATTTTTGCCAGGTTGCCGATGCTTTCAGCGGTGGCGGTAGAGCCCGACGACGTTTGCGTGGTGATCTGCTGGATCACGTTCATGGTCAGGGAAATCTGCCCGGCCGACGACGTCTGTTGCTGCGCCGCATTGGAAATACTCTGAATCAACGCTGCGAGGGTTTTCGACACGCCTTCAATCTCTTCCAGCGCCACCCCGGCATCCTGGGCCAGCCGTGCGCCGCGCACCACTTCGGTGGTGGTCTGTTCCATGGAGATAACCGCTTCATTGGTGTCGGTCTGAATCGCCCGCACCAGCGTTTCAATCTGTCGCGTGGCGGCCGACGAACGCTCGGCCAGCCGCTGCACTTCATCGGCCACCACGGCAAAGCCGCGCCCGGCGTCACCGGCCATGCTCGCCTGAATCGCGGCATTGAGGGCGAGGATGTTGGTTTGGTCGGCAATGTCGTCGATCAGGCTGACGATGTCGCCAATTTCCTGAGACGACTCGCCCAAGCGCTTGATGCGTTTGGCGGTGTCCTGAATCTGCTCGCGAATGTTGTCCATGCCGTGGATGGTGTTGTGCACCACCTCGTTGCCCTTGTTGGCAATTTCTACCGAACGCTCGGCCACCGCCGAGGACTCCGCAGCGTTGGCCGACACTTGGTCGATGGACTGGGCCATCTGGTTGATCGCGGTCGACGCCTCGGCAATTTGCTGGGCCTGATGCTCCGAGGCTTGGGCCAGGTGCATGGCGGTGGCCTGCGTGTCTTGCACCGCACCCGCGACCTGCCCGGCCGTCAGGTTGATGGTGGCGACCAGGTCGCGCAACTGGTCCACGGAATAGTTGATGGAGTCGGCGATGGTGCCGGTGAAGTCTTCAGTCACCGAGGCCGTCACGGTGAGGTCACCGTCGGCCAGGTCTTCGATCTCATCCAGCAGGCGCATGATCGCGTTCTGGTTACGCTCGTTTTTCTCGGCGGTTTCATGCAATTGGCGATTGGTTTCACGCACCATCACCAAACCGATCAGGATGATCGAGGTCAGCGCCAACAGGCCCAGCACGTAGCCGCCGATGGTGTCGAAGCTGCGCCCGCTGGCGAGGTTTTCGAAGCCGGTGGCCAAGTGCGAGGCTTCATCGAGCAGGGTTTGCGACAGGTTGAAAATATTGCTCGCCGACGCACGCACCTGAAACAACTGCGGCGAGGTTTCGAGAATTTCATCCACGGAGCCTGAGACAAACTCAAACAGCTCGGCGATTTCGGCCAGTCGTGCACGCGCATCGGGGTCTTCGACCTGGCTGATGCGCAGCCCGGCGTTACCCTGCAGCATGCCGTTAAGCACCTGACCAAAACGGTTGGCGTCACGGCCAAACGCATCGGCGGCCTGCACCGAGGTTTCGTCGCCGGCCAGCACAGTGTTGACCGCGCCCAAAATTCGCTCAGCGAGCAACGATTGGCGCTGGGCCAGTACCACTTGGCTGGCCGGGGCGCCGCGTTGCAGCAGGATGTCGACAACCTTTTCCGACTCCATCTGCAATTGCGGCACGGTCTCGGCCAGGGTTGCGGCCACTTGGTGCAACGACAACACTGTCTGCTCGCTGGCAAGAATCGCGTCGGTGTTTTTCAGCAGGGCTTCCCAGTCGGTCTGCACCGCGCGCATTTCTGCGCGCACCGCGTTGGGCGCGGCGGGCAGCCCGGTCTCGGTGTCACCTTTTTTCAGGTAGCCCCAGCGCTGGGCGAAGTCGTTGCGCGCATCGCCCAGCAGTTTGAACGCGGCAGCCTTGCCGGCAGCGGCTTCGGTGGCGTTCTTGGCGATGCGCTGGGACAACACGCGCAGCTCACCGGCGTGGCCGATGTACTGCTTGTCGTAGGTGGACTGGGTGTTGAGGTACGCGAAGTTGGCGAACAACAGCATGATGAACACGATCAGCGCGATAAACAGCACGATGATCTGCGAACGGCTGCGCGACGCGGCTTGCGGTTTGGGCGTGGTAGCGGTGCTCATGCGGCGACATCCATGAAGCCTGGCGCCTGGGCCAAAGCGAAGGGGCTGAAGACCTGCCACAGCCGGTCGCCGTCGAACTGGCCCTGGATAAACGGCGCGTCGGGGCTGGCGCTCGTTAACAATGCGTCTTGTGCAAAATGCTGCATGCCCACCACCTCGTCCACCAGCAGCCCGACAAACAGGTCATTGAATTCCACCACCAGCACGCGCCGTTGCTTGCGCGCCTTGGACAGCTCAAAGCCGAGAAAACCGCCCAAGTCCAACACCGGCAGCAAGCGCCCGCGCAGGTTCGCCACGCCCTTGACCCAAGGTTTTACCCTTGGCATCACCGTGCAGCGCGGCTCATGCAGCACCTCGGCGACTTCACCCATGGGCGCCACGTACGCATGCGGCCCCAGGCGAAAGCCGATCCCGCTCCAACGCTGCAAGCGAGCTTCCTGGGACGGCAGGTCGGCGGCCAAAAGGCGGCAGCGGTTGTCGATGCCCAGCAGCAGCTCGAAGGCGGTTTGCGACTCGGTCATGATGGCGTGCCGTCAGCCGGCCAGCACCTTGTTCAGGGTGGCGATCAGGGTTTCTTCGTCCACAGGTTTGGTCAGGTAGTCCTTGGCGCCTTGGCGCGCGCCCCAGATTTTGTCGGTTTCCTGATCTTTGGTGGTGATGATGATGATTGGAATGCCGTTGGTTTCAGGCTCTTTGGACAACTGGCGCGTCGCCTGAAAACCATTAAGGCCCGGCATCACGATGTCCATCAGCACCGCATCGGGTTTTTCCTGGCGCGCCAGGGCCACGCCGTCCGCGCCGTTTTCAGCCTTGAGAACCTGGTGGCCGTGCTTTTCGAGCATGCCGGTGAGTTTGTACATTTCAGTCGGCGAATCGTCGACGATCAGAACGCGTGCCATGGTTTTCCCCACTACATTGGTAGACGCAGGCCCCTCTGGGGCGCCGTCAGTGTGCTTGTTGTTCTACTGCGGCGAAGCCGGGCACATAGGCCTTGATCGCGCTCAGCAGTTCTTCCTTGCTGAAAGGTTTGGTCAAAAACTGATCGACACCGACGATGCGCCCCTTGGCCTTGTCGAACAGGCCGTCTTTGGAAGACAGCATGATCACCGGGATCGACTTGAACGCCGGGTTGTTCTTCACCAACGCGCACGTCTGATAACCATCAAGGCGCGGCATCATGATGTCGACAAAAATAATGTGCGGGTGATGATCAACAATCCGCGCCAGAGCATCAAAACCGTCGATGGCCGTGATCACATCGCAGCCTACGTTTTTCAACAAGGTTTCAGCCGTGCGGCGGATGGTTTTCGAATCGTCGATCACCATCACTCTCAAGGCGTTGGAATGCTGTTCCATATCTGCTCTACCATCGCCACAGCGAATCGGTTTTCGGTGTGTACTGCCTGATGTTGTAAAGGGTGTGCAGTGAAACCCAATGGTGCATGAGCTTATGTGCCATGGGAGCCTTTTTAGCACAGTCTGGAGAAAATTCATCTCAGGAGAGTAGGGGTTTCGATCCGCAACAGCTTAAAAAACGCGAACTTTCCCACTTAAACTAACAACCCTTCCGACAGATAGCTCAGCCACTACCCGGTAGCGTTCTTGCACCAAAAAGAACGAACAAGGATGCCGCATGAGCGGTTATGTCCCCAAGCCGGCACGTCCCAACGCGAGCACCACAAGCCGCAATAGCGGTGTAGAACCTGTCGACCTCCACGCCTTGTACTGGGCGCAATACCCCGACCTTCCCGACGAGTCGCAAACCCGGCCCACGCCCACAGGCTGCGTTTTTGCCAAGAGTTGCAACCTGCCCGACGGCGTTATCAACCACCAGCACCCGACGGGTTTTGTACCCGTTGAAAGGCTGGCCGACTACGGCATGTGGGCAGTGCTCGGCACTGGCACCGCGATTTCGGCGCAGGGTTCACCGCTGCAATGGGTTGCTGGCTCTGCCTCCGGCCGCGCTGTCGCCAATCGCCTGGCCGGCTCACTGGCGCTGACACTGCTGGAGGGCGCGGGCGCCCTGGCTGCAAGCGCCACAGTCGGCACCGTCGCACTGCTGATGCCGAACGCTACCGCAGCCGACAGTGCCTTCTACACACAAGACCAGTACGCAACGCTTGAAGCGGGCCGCACACGGGTGCGCGTCAACGTGAAGACCTTGCCGGATGGTTCGGTCAACGCCTACGGCTTCTACACGGGCGGTAAAGCGGACTGGGAAAGTGTTCCGGTTATCAAGGCTGAAAAAAAGGGCGAGCAGTACGTCGCCGATATAGGCAACGGCATTGGCCTGACGTGGACGCCCGCGGTGAATCCGCAGGGTGTGCTGGGTATTCCGGCACTGGAAGGTGCGCCACCGCTGCGCACGGTTTGGGTGTACCCGCCGACACCGCAGGCGGAAGCTGCGCTGCACAACCCGCAACATCCGCCGGAGTTTCAGGATGCGATTATCTGGTTTCCAGCGGATGCGGGTATTGCGCCGATTTATGTGGTGCTTAGTACGCAGCTGGAGAAGAACAAGGTGGCGGGGGCTGCTTATGAGGAAGAAGCTTATGGGCTGTATTCCAAAAACAGGCAATACGCAGTCCAACAGATAACCTTGAAAACCGAGAGCGGTACGAAGGTTCGCGTCGATATGATGGGAAGAGGCTCTGATGGTGAGATCGAATGCATCGAATGCAAAGCCTCCGAGACGGCACCACTGACGCGCAATCAAAAACGCGCATTCCCGGAAATAGAGGAAAGTGGCGCAGTAATTGTAGGCAAGGGTAAGCCCGGTTTTCCAGGGGGGACAGTTATCCCGCCCACTCGAATAAAGATCTCTCGACCGAAAAAAACTTAATGAAAAGAAGGAGCAACCATGTCCGTAACAGACCCCAAAGTCATTGATATGTGCGGTTTCCCAAATGAGGATTGCAGCAAGATAACTCTAGGCATCTCGGACCACCTCGGCTGGGCTAATCCAACTGAACAGGGTGAACACCTGCTAATGCTCCAGGCAAAAATCAATGCGTATGTCGCGTTCATTGAGAGCGGAGAGATTTACACCGAGGTGCCTCGCGCAGTGGGTAAACACCCGATCATTCAGGTGCTCGGGTTGTATGCACTCTCGGAACAAGGCGAGCGGTTCATCAAACAAGCAACGGCGGTGCTGGAGCCCCTCGGTATCGGGCTGGAATTCGAATACTACGGTGATAAAGAACAATTCGCAGTCTTTCGCACCTGACAGTTCAGCCTGACACGCAGGCTCTCTGACAGCGGTTTTTCCTTGACCCACAACAGCCGCAGCGCCACTCTGACGCCACTTTTATGCGCCCTAATTTGCTAGAGGAAATACCCCATGAGCGTACGCGTCGGCATTGTCATGGACCCTATCGCCAGCATTTCCTATAAAAAGGACAGCTCGCTGGCCATGCTCCTGGCCGCCCAGGCCCGCGGCTGGACGTTGTTCTATATGGAACAGCGCGATCTTTACCAAGGCGACGGCGAGGCCCGTGCACGCATGCGCCCGCTGCAGGTGTTTGCCAACCCAGAGAAGTGGTTCGAGCTTGCGGACGAGATCGACAGCCCGCTGAGCGATCTGGATGTCATCCTGATGCGCAAGGACCCGCCGTTCGACATGGAGTTTGTTTACTCCACCTACCTGCTGGAGCAGGCCGAACGCGCTGGCGTGCTGATCGTCAACAAGCCGCAGAGCCTGCGCGACTGCAATGAAAAGCTGTTCGCCACCCTGTTCCCACAGTGCACGCCGCCCACCGTGGTCAGCCGCCGCGCCGATGTGTTGCGTGAATTCGCCGCCAAACACGGTGACGTAATCCTCAAGCCGCTGGACGGCATGGGCGGCACCTCGATCTTCCGTCACCGCGCAGGCGACCCTAACCTGTCGGTGATCCTCGAAACCCTGACGGCGCTGGGCACCCAACAGATCATGGGCCAGGCTTATATTCCGGCGATCAAGGACGGCGACAAACGCATCCTGATGATCGACGGCGAGCCGGTGGACTATTGCCTGGCGCGTATTCCGGCAGCGGGCGAGACCCGTGGCAACCTGGCCGCCGGTGGTCGCGGCGAAGCGCGCCCGCTGACAGAAAAAGATCGCTGGATTGCAGCCCAAGTCGGCCCAACCCTGCGGGAAAAAGGCCTGCTGTTTGTAGGACTTGACGTAATCGGTGAGAACCTTACCGAAATAAACGTCACCAGCCCGACGTGTATTCGCGAGATAGACAACGCATTTGGCACGAACATCGGCGAAATGCTGATGGCAGCCATACATGCAAAACTGCAAGCCGCAGGCGGCAAGCCGCACGCTTAAGGCGAACCGCGTACAAGCTCGCGGCTTGTAACTTGTCGCTTGAAGCTAAAAACCAACATTGCGTTATCATGCGCAACCTGTGAAACGCGCGATGTTGGTTTTTTTGTGATGACGCTCCCGTCCGATCTGCCCCCCGAACTCTCCCGAAGCGGCGTGCGCCCGGCTGATCGGCTCGGATTTACGCTGTTCCTGGCGGCACTGATCCACCTCGCGTTGCTGCTCGGCCTGGGCTTCACCTTTGCCGAACCCAAGCAAATCAGCAAAACCCTGGAAATTACCCTCGCCACGTTCAAGAGCGAAAAAAAGCCCGAAAAGGCCGACTTTCTGGCTCAGGACAACCAGCAAGGCAGCGGTACGCTCGACAAAAAAGCCGTGCCCAAGACCACCGAAGTGGCGCCGTTCCAGGACAACAAGGTGAATAAAGTCTCACCGCCGCCGACGCCCAAGCCCGAGGTCAAGCAGGCTGCGCCCAAGGCCGCAGTCACCACCGTCGCGCCCAAACCGCAAAAAGCCCCGACCCAGCGCGAGAAAACCAAGACCGAGCCGCAGCCCGAGCCGGTTAAACCGGCACCGACTTTCGACAGCTCGCAGCTCTCCGACGAGATCTCCAGCCTTGAGGCGGAATTGGCCAACGAACAACAGTTGTATGCCAAACGCCCGCGTATCTATCGGCTGAACGCCGCCTCGACCATGCGCGACAAAGGTGCCTGGTATAAGGACGAGTGGCGCAAAAAGGTCGAACGCATCGGCAACCTCAACTACCCGGACGAGGCCCGACGCCAGCAAATCTATGGCAATTTGCGCTTACTGGTGTCGATCAACCGTGATGGTTCGTTATACGAAGTGCAGGTGCTGGAGTCGTCCGGCCAGCCGCTGCTTGACCAAGCCGCCCAGCGCATCGTGCGCCTGGCCGCGCCTTTTGCGCCGTTCACCGGCGACCTGAACGACGTCGACCGTCTGGAAATCATCCGCACCTGGAAATTCGCCCGGGGCGACCGCCTGTCGAGCAATTAAAGGCGCAAGAGCCTTTGGGTTGTAACAAGGCTGCCCATTGTGGCGGGCGGGCTTGCTCGCCGCAGTTTCATTAACTCCAGCTTGTCAGTTCGCCACTCCAACGCCACACTAGAGGACATGAAAAATGTCAGCCCGACCTACCTCAAGCATCAATTCTTGATCGCCATGCCGCATATGGCCGACCCGAACTTTGCGCAAACCTTGACCTACATTGTCGAGCACACAGCCAATGGTGCGATGGGGTTGGTGGTGAATCGCCCGCAGACGCTGAACCTGGCGGATATTCTTGAGCAATTGCGCCCCGAAATCGACCCGCCAGCGCGTTGCCAACACGTGCCGATCTACAACGGTGGGCCGGTGCAGACTGATCGCGGTTTCGTGCTGCACCGCACCGGGCCGACGTTCCAGGCCACGGTGGACCTTGACGGCGTGTCGCTGTCGACGTCCCAAGACGTATTGTTCGCTATCGCGGACGGCATCGGGCCTGAGCAAAGCGTGATCACCCTCGGCTATGCCGGGTGGGAAGCCGGGCAACTGGAGGCCGAGCTCGCCGACAATGCCTGGCTGACCTGCCCTTTCGACGCCGACATCCTGTTCAATACCGCAAGCGAGGCGCGCCTGGAAGCGGCGGCAGCCAAGCTGCGCGTCAACCTCAGCCTGCTGACCAGCCAGGCGGGGCACGCCTGATGGCTTTGCGTTTGATCCTCGGTTTTGACTATGGCACCAAACAGATCGGCGTAGCGGTCGGCCAGGTCATTACCGGCCAGGCCCGCGAACTGTGCACCCTCAAAGCCCAAAACGGCGTGCCGGACTGGAACCAGGTCGAAGCGCTGATCAAAGAATGGAAACCCGACGCGGTGGTGGTCGGCCTGCCGTTGAACATGGACGGCACACCGAGCGAGATGTGCCTGCGCGCCGAAAAGTTCGCGCGCCGCCTGAATGGCCGCTACAACCTGCCCTTCTATACCCACGACGAACGCCTGACCACCTTTGAAGCCAAAGGTGAGCGCCGCGACCGTGGCGGGCAAAAAGGCAGCTACCGCGACAACCCCGTGGACGCCATCGCCGCCGCTTTGCTGTTGCAAGGTTGGCTGGACGAAAACACCGCGTTATTTGAATCCTGACTGACGCGGCTTGCCGCGTCTTTTTACGTTTGAGCCCGGACCTTGCGGCCACCTCGCTACGCAAGGCCTTGAAGGAGCCACCATGAGCCTGCCCAATCCCGCCGAACTGATCAGCCAGATGGCGACTAGCCTCAAGGCGCACCTGCAACAGCGTGCCATCAGCGAACCGCGTTTTATCGGCATTCGTACCGGCGGCGTATGGGTGGCCCAGGCGTTGCTGGAAGAGCTGGGCAGCGACTCGCCACTGGGCACGCTGGATGTGTCGTTTTATCGCGATGACTTCAGCCAGAACGGCCTGCACCCGCAAGTGCGGCCCTCGGCGCTGCCGTTCGAAATCGAAGGCCAGCACCTGGTGCTGATCGACGACGTGCTGATGAGCGGCCGCACCATCCGCGCCGCCCTGAACGAACTGTTCGACTACGGCCGGCCCGCCAGCGTGACACTGGTGTGCTTGCTTGACCTTGAGGCTGGCGAATTGCCGATCAGCCCGGACGTGGTCGGTGCCACGCTGTCGCTTTCAGCCCACCAGCGGGTAAAATTGTCCGGTCCCACGCCGCTCGAACTCGAACTGCAAGACCTTGCCCTTTAAACCGCCTTGTAAAGAGTCCCCGCGATGACGCCTTTAGATGCCAAGCGCCCGCTGCAGCTCAATGCTCAGGGTCAGTTGCAACACTTCTTGTCCCTCGACGGTTTGCCCCGCGAACTGCTCACTGAAATTCTCGACACTGCCGACTCGTTCCTCGAAGTCGGTGGCCGAGCGGTGAAGAAGGTCCCGCTGCTGCGCGGCAAAACCATCTGCAACGTGTTCTTCGAGAACTCGACCCGCACCCGCACCACCTTTGAACTGGCGGCCCAGCGCCTCTCCGCGGACGTGATCACGCTGAACGTGTCGACCTCGTCGGCGAGCAAGGGCGAGACCCTGCTCGACACGCTACGCAACCTGGAAGCCATGGCCGCCGACATGTTCGTGGTGCGCCACGGCGACTCCGGCGCCGCGCATTTCATCGCCGAACACGTGTGCCCGCAGGTGGCGATCATCAACGGCGGCGACGGCCGCCACGCCCACCCGACCCAAGGCATGCTCGACATGCTGACGATCCGCCGGCACAAAGGCGGCTTTGAAAACCTCTCGGTGGCCATCGTCGGCGACATCCTGCATTCGCGGGTGGCGCGCTCGAACATGCTGGCCCTGAAAACCCTGGGTTGCCCGGACATCCGCGTGATCGCACCGAAAACCCTGCTGCCCGTCGGCATCGAGCAGTACGGCGTGAAGGTTTACACCGACATGGCCGCAGGCCTCAAGGGTGTGGACGTGGTGATCATGCTGCGCCTGCAACGCGAGCGCATGTCGGGTGGCCTGCTGCCGAGCGAAGGCGAGTTTTACCGCCTGTTCGGCCTGACCACCGCACGCTTGGCCGGCGCCAAACCGGACGCCATCGTGATGCACCCAGGTCCGATCAACCGCGGCGTGGAGATTGAGTCGGCGGTGGCCGACGGCCCTCAGTCGGTGATCCTGAACCAAGTGACTTACGGCATCGCCATACGCATGGCGGTTCTGTCCATGGCCATGAGCGGGCAAACCGCGCAACGTCAATTCGAGCAGGAGAAGGCCCAGTGAAGCTCAGCATTCTTGGCGCCCGAGTCATCGACCCGGCCAGTGGCCTGGATCACGTTACCGACCTTCATCTGGAAGCCGGCAAGATCATCGCCATCGGCGCCGCGCCCAGCGGTTTCAGCGCCAGCCAGACCATCGACGCCAAAGGCTTGGTGGCCGCGCCGGGCCTGGTCGACCTCAACGTCGCCCTGCGCGAGCCGGGTTACAGCCGCAAAGGCAACATCAACAGCGAAACGCGTGCCGCCGCTGCGGGTGGCGTGACCAGCCTGTGCTGCCCGCCGCAGACCAAGCCGGTGCTGGACACCTCGGCCGTGACCGAGCTGATCCTCGACCGCGCCCGCGAAGCCGGCAATTGCAAAGTGTTCCCTATCGGCGCCCTGAGCAAAGGCCTCGAAGGCGAACAACTCGCTGAGCTGATCGCCCTGCGCGACGCCGGTTGCGTGGCCTTCGGCAACGGCCTGGAAGGCTTTCGCAGCACCCGCACACTGTGCCGCGCGCTGGAATACGCGGCCACGTTCGATTTGACGGTGATCTTCCACTCGCAAGACCGCGACTTGGCCGAAGGCGGTTTGGCGCATGAGGGCGCGGTGGCCAGCTTCCTCGGCCTGCCGGGCATCCCGGAAACCGCCGAAACCGTGGCGCTGGCCCGCGACCTGCTGTTGGTGGAGCAAAGCGGCGTGCGCGCGCACTTCAGCCAATTGACCAGCGCTCGCGGCGTCGCCCTGATCGCCCAAGCTCAGGCGCGCGGCCTGCCGGTTACGGCGGATGTGGCGCTGTATCAGCTGATTTTGACCGATGAAGCGCTGATCGACTTCTCCAGCCTGTACCACGTGCAGCCGCCGCTGCGCACCCTGGCTGACCGTGACGGGTTGCGTGCGGCAGTGAAGTCGGGTGTGATCTCGGCGATCTCCAGCCATCACCAGCCGCACGAGCGGGATGCCAAGCTGGCCCCGTTTGGCGCGACAGAGCCCGGCATCAGCAGCGTCGAGCTGTTGCTGCCGTTGGCGATGACGTTGGTGCAAGACGGTTTGCTCGACCTGCCGACATTGCTGGCACGCCTGAGCGCAGGCCCAGCCGAAGCGCTGCGTTTGCCAGCGGGTAAGTTGGCGGTGGGCGCGGCGGCGGATCTGGTGCTGTTTGATCCGGCCCGTTCCACGGTGGCCGGTGAGCAGTGGCTGTCCAAAGGCGAAAACTGCCCGTTCATCGGCCATAGCCTGCCGGCGACGGTGCGGTACACCTTGGTGGATGGCCGAATCAGCTACCAGGCCTGATAGCGATCGTTCCCACGCGCGTGGGAACGATCAACAGACTCAGCGCCCGCCGATGCGCTCGGCATTGCGGATCGACACCTGCGTGTTCAGCGTCCAGAAGTCATACAGCACCCCCACCAGAAACAAACCGCCGGTCAGCAGGTAAATCAGGCCGGTGATCCATTTGCCCTGGTACATGCGGTGCACGCCGAACACCCCCAGGAACGCCAGCAGTATCCAGGCCACGTTGTATTCGATAGGCCCGGCGGTAAAACGCAGGTCCGCTTCACGGTCCATGGCCGGGATCAGGAACACGTCAATCAGCCAGCCGATACCGAACAAGCCAAAGGTGAAAAACCAGATCGTCCCGGTCACAGGCTTGCCGTAATAGAAACGATGCGCCCCGGTAAAACCTAAAATCCAAAGCAGGTAACCAATCACCTTGCTGTGGGTGTCCTGCTGCGAATAATCCTGTCGATAGGTGTTCATGACGTACCTCTTTTGCCTCGATAGATAAATTTTTTCATTTTCTTTGTGACTTTTTTACGGGCGCCCGACGCACGGCAAATGGTATCTTCCTTCCCGCAAAGCCTTATGCCACCTGACTTCTGTCGGACAATAGCGTCAATTCGTCGCGTTTTAACGAATTTGACCCCAGGGTTCAGTCGACAAACGGCCTGAGAACGACACAAAAAGCTGTTATAAAGTTGCGCGCAAACCTAAAAGAGCCACGCCGAATGCGACCATTTTTCAAGACATGGCTAACCATCTGCCTATTAATGCCACTGGCCGCCCACGCCACCAATCGTGAGCAACGACTTCCTAACGTTAACGGTTTTACCCCTAAAGTTCATAGCGCTCCAGGCACTGCCAAAACCGCAAAGCTGACTGTTAAACGCCCAACTCAATTGAGCAAGGCCCACAACGGTAAAGCCACTCCCGGTCTTATGGCGGTTAACACCAAGCAAAGCAGCAACGTCCTCAGCCGCGCCGTTAACGTGCTCGGCACTCCTTATCGTTGGGGCGGCAGCAGCCCAAGTAAAGGGTTCGACTGCAGTGGTTTGGTGAAATATGCGTTTAACGACGTAAAAGCTGTGGATTTGCCGCGCACCTCCAACGCCATGGCCGCTGGCCACGGGATGAAGGTTGACCGCAAAGACTTGAAACCGGGCGACCTGTTGTTCTTCAAATTGAAGAGCCGCCAGGTCAACCATGTTGCCATCTACATGGGCAACGATCGCTTCATCCACGCCCCAAGCCGTGGCAAAGCGGTGAGCATCGACACGCTGAAAAAGCCGTTCTGGGACAAGAACTACGTGGTTGCCAAACGTGTTCTGCCTAAAGAACAAAGCAATCTGCGGATTGTGCAGCGCTGATACCGGGCTGAATGCGGTAAACATGTGGGAGGGGGCGCTGCACCCTCCCACATTTGATTTGATTTGCCGAGCGGCCTCATAGGTCTGCTGGCACCCTCGCCTGCCCGCGCGCGTCTTCCAGGCTAACCACCCCCTCGCCGACCAACGCCTTCAAACTCATGTCCAGCGTCTTCATGCCCAGCGCCCCGCCGGTCTGAATCGCTGAAACCATCTGCGCGACCTTGTCCTCGCGAATCAAATTACGAATGGCCGGTGTGCCCAGCATGATTTCGTGCGCCGCCACTCGCCCACCGCCGACCTTTTTCACCAGCACCTGGGCCACCACCGCCTGCAACGACTCAGACAGCATCGAGCGCACCATGGCCTTTTCCCCCGCCGGGAATACATCGACCAGCCGGTCTACGGTTTTCGCCGCCGAGGTTGTGTGCAAGGTGCCAAAGACCAGATGCCCGGTCTCGGCCGCGGTCAGCGCCAGGCGGATGGTTTCGAGGTCACGCAATTCGCCCACCAGAATCACATCCGGGTCTTCGCGCAGCGCCGAACGCAGCGCTACCGAAAAACTGTGGGTATCGCGGTGCACCTGCCGCTGGTTGATCAATGCCAGTTGCGGCGTGTGGATAAATTCGATGGGGTCTTCCAGGGTGAGGATGTGCTGACGCCGGTGCCGGTTGAGGTAGTCGATCATCGCCGCCAGTGTGGTGGACTTGCCGCACCCGGTAGGCCCGGTGACCAACACCAGGCCGCGCGGCAACTCGGCAATGCGCTGAAACACAGGCCCCAGCCCCAGGCCTTCCAGGCTTTGCACCTGTGCCGGAATCGTACGAAACACCGCGCCCATGCCGCGATCCTGCTGAAATACATTCGCCCTGAATCGCGCGACGCCCGGCAGTTCAAAGGCGAAATCCGTTTCAAGAGATGTTTCGAAATCCTTTTGTTGGTATTGGCTGAGCAAAGGGCTTAATAAGTCCGCAACTTGCGGCGGTGAAAGCGCCGGCCCATCCAGCGGCCAGACCTCGCCATCGACGCGCAGCATCGGTGCCAGCCCGGCCGACAAATGCAGGTCGGAGGCGCCACGGCGCACGCTGGCCGTGAGCAATTCAGTGATATCCATAGGGCTTTCCATTTCCAGTAGAATGCCGCGGACTCCATATCCACGGGTGCATCTTGAATGTCGACGATAGCAGACAACATTGGTTTGGTTAGCGAGCGTATCCGTGCCGCGGCCCACGCCGTGCAACGTGACGAAAGCAGCATTCACCTGCTGGCCGTGAGCAAAACCAAACCCGCGCAGGCTGTGCGTGAAGCGTTTGCCGCCGGGGCCCGCGATTTTGGCGAGAACTACCTGCAGGAAGCCTTGGGCAAACAGGCCGAATTAACCGACCTGCCCTTGAGTTGGCACTTCATCGGCCCCATTCAATCGAACAAGACGCGCGCTATCGCCGAGAACTTCGCTTGGGTGCATTCCGTGGAACGCCTGAAAATCGCACAACGCCTGTCCGAACAACGCCCGGCCGAGCTGCCGCCGCTGAATATCTGCATTCAGGTCAACGTCAGTGGCGAAGCCAGCAAGTCCGGCTGTACGCCCGCCGACCTGCCGGCCCTGGCCAATGCGATCAGCGCCCTGCCGCGCCTGAAGCTGCGTGGCCTGATGGCAATTCCTGAGCCGACGGACGATCGCGCCGCGCAAGACGCAGCGTTCGCTACCGTCAGCGAGTTGCAAGCCAGCTTGAACCTGCCGCTCGACACACTTTCCATGGGCATGAGCCACGACCTTGAGTCGGCCATCGCCCAAGGCGCCACGTGGGTGCGGATCGGTACCGCGCTGTTTGGCGCCCGCGACTACGGCCAGCCATGAAATGGCTGACTTCCCTCTGAATAAGGACCTGTCATGAGCAACACGCGTATTGCCTTTATCGGCGCCGGTAACATGGCGGCCAGCCTGATCGGTGGCCTGCGGGCCAAAGGCCTGGAAGCGGCGCAGATCCGCGCCAGCGACCCGGGCGCCGAGACCCGCGCCCGCGTGAGCGCCGAGCACGGCATTGAAACGTTTGCCGACAATGCCGAGGCCATCCAGGGCGTTGATGTCATCGTGCTGGCAGTCAAGCCGCAAGCCATGAAGGCCGTGTGCGAAAGCCTGCGCCCGAGCCTGCAACCGCACCAGTTGGTGGTGTCGATCGCCGCCGGCATTACCTGCGCCAGCATGACCCAATGGCTCGGCGCTCAACCCATCGTGCGCTGCATGCCCAACACCCCGGCGCTGCTGCGCAAGGGCGTGAGCGGCTTGTACGCGACTGCCGAAGTCAATGCCGCACAGCGTGATCAGGCGCAAGAACTGTTGTCTGCGGTGGGCATCGCCGTGTGGCTGGAACACGAACAGCAACTGGACGCGGTCACCGCCGTGTCCGGCAGCGGCCCGGCCTACTTCTTCCTGTTGATCGAAGCCATGACCGCCGCTGGCGTGAAGCTGGGCCTGCCACGCGAGATTGCCGAGCAACTGGCCGAGCAAACGGCTCTGGGCGCTGCGACAATGGCGGTGTCCAGCGAAGTGGATGCTGCCGAGCTGCGCCGCCGCGTAACGTCGCCAGGCGGCACCACGCAGGCTGCCATCGAATCGTTCCAGGCCGGGGGCTTTGAAGCCCTGGTGGAAAAAGCACTGGGTGCTGCCTCGCATCGTTCGGCTGAAATGGCCGAGCAACTGGGCAAATAGTCGTCCCCTTCATAGGAAACCAACATGCTCGGAATCAATGACGCTGCCATTTTCATCATCCAGACCTTGGGCAGCCTGTACCTGCTGATCGTGCTGATGCGCTTTATCCTGCAACTGGTGCGGGCGAACTTCTACAACCCGCTCTGCCAGTTCGTGGTCAAGGCCACCCAACCGCTGCTCAAGCCGTTGCGCCGAGTGATCCCGAGCCTGTTCGGCCTGGATATGTCGTCGCTGGTGCTGGCGCTGCTGTTGCAGATTGCGCTGTTTGTGGTGATCCTGATGCTCAGCGGCTACCAGGCCTTCACCGTGCTGCTGTTGCCATGGGGCCTGATCGGCATTTTTTCGCTGTTTTTGAAAATCATCTTCTGGTCGATGATCATCAGCGTGATCCTCTCGTGGGTCGCACCGGGCAGCCGCAGCCCTGGCGCCGAGCTGGTGGGCCAAATCACCGACCCAGTGCTGGCGCCTTTCCGTCGGTTGATCCCCAACCTCGGTGGCCTGGATATTTCGCCGATTTTCGCGTTTATCGCGATCCAGCTGCTGCAAAGCTGGGTGATCCCGCGCCTGGCTTACTATGCGTTCATGCCTAAAGAGCTGTTCGGGCTGATCTGATTCGCGAGCCGCGTGTGTGGGGGCTGGCTTGGCTGCGATTGAATCACTGCGGTGTAACTGAAACACCTTGGTGCCTGCATCGCAGGCAAGCCAGCGCCCACATTTTGTATCTGCGTACTGGTGCAGGCCTTTGCTTGCCGCTGGGGTCCCCGCTCTTTAGACTTACGCCTCATTTAAACGAGAGCAGGGTCGATGCCAACTGCCTTTCCCCAAGATTCTGTTGGACTGGTCGTGCCCCAAGTGGCGCACTTCGGCGAACCGCTGGCCTTGGCCTGCGGGCGTTCGCTGCCTGCCTATGACCTGATCTACGAAACCTACGGCCAACTGAACGCCACGGCGAGCAACGCCGTGCTGATCTGCCACGCCTTGTCCGGCCATCACCACGCTGCTGGTTTCCACAGCGTTGACGAGCGCAAGCCCGGCTGGTGGGACAGCTGCATCGGCCCCGGCAAGCCCATCGACACCGACAAGTTCTTTGTCGTCAGCCTCAACAACCTCGGCGGCTGCAACGGCTCCACCGGCCCGAGCAGCCTGAACCCGGAGACCGGCAAGCCGTTCGGCGCAGACTTCCCGGTACTCACCGTCGAAGACTGGGTGCACAGCCAAGCGCGCCTCGCCGACCTGCTGGGCATTCGCCAATGGGCTGCCGTTATCGGCGGCAGCCTCGGCGGGATGCAAGCGCTGCAGTGGACCATCAGCTACCCGGACCGCGTGCGCCATTGCCTGGCGATTGCCTCGGCTCCCAAGTTGTCGGCGCAGAACATCGCCTTCAACGAAGTGGCGCGCCAGGCGATTCTCACCGACCCCGAGTTCCACGGCGGCTCGTTCCAGGAGGCCGGCGTGATTCCCAAGCGCGGCTTGATGCTGGCGCGAATGGTCGGGCACATCACTTACCTGTCCGATGATTCCATGGGCGAGAAATTCGGCCGTGGGCTCAAGAGCGAAAAGCTCAACTACGACTTCCACAGCGTCGAGTTCCAAGTCGAGAGCTACCTGCGTTATCAGGGCGAGGAGTTTTCCGGGCGTTTCGACGCCAATACCTACCTGCTGATGACCAAGGCGCTGGACTACTTCGACCCTGCGGCGAACTTTGACGACGACCTGGCAAAAACCTTCGAAGGCGCCACGGCCAAGTTCTGCGTGATGTCGTTCACCACCGACTGGCGCTTCTCGCCAGCGCGCTCGCGTGAGCTGGTCGACGCCTTGATGGCCGCCAAGAAAGACGTCTGCTACCTGGAAATCGATGCTCCGCAAGGCCATGACGCCTTCCTGATTCCGATCCCGCGTTACCTGCAGGCTTTCAGCAACTACATGAACCGCATCATTTTGTGAGAACGCCATGAGAGCCGACCTGGAAATCATCCAAGACTGGATCCCCGCCGGCAGCCGCGTGCTCGACCTTGGCTGCGGCGATGGCGAACTGCTGAGCTGGCTGCGCGACAACAAGCAAGTCACCGGCTATGGCCTGGAAAACGACCCGGACAACATCGCACAGTGCGTGGCCAAGGGCATCAACGTGATCGAGCAGGACCTGGACAAAGGCCTCGGCAACTTTGCCAGCAACAGCTTCGACATCGTGGTGATGACCCAAGCCCTGCAAGCGGTGCATTACCCGGACCGCATACTCGACGAAATGCTGCGTGTGGGCCGCCAGTGCATCATCACCTTCCCCAACTTCGGCCACTGGCGCTGCCGCTGGTACCTGGCCACCAAGGGCCGGATGCCGGTATCGGACTTCCTCCCATACACGTGGTACAACACGCCGAACATCCACTTCTGCACCTTCCAGGACTTCGAAGCGTTGTGCGGCGAGCGTGAGGCCAAAGTGATCAACCGCCTTGCTGTCGATCAACAGCACCGCCACGGCTGGGCGAGTAAACTATGGCCCAATCTGTTGGGCGAAATCGGTATTTACCGGGTCAGCAGCCCGGGCCTCGCGGACCACAAAATTGCCGTCTAATCATTTTCAAGAGGGACGCACATGAGTCGTTTGGCTGTTTTTTTACTGACCGCACTGCTTGGCGTCAACGCCATGGCGGCCGACGTTATCGACCCTGATCGCAAGAAAGAATTTGGCGACATCACCGTGCGCTACAACACCTTCACGTCCAGCTTCCTGCAGCCCGAAACCGCGCAGGCGGTGGGCGTGGTGCGCAGCAAGAACAAGGGTTTGATCAATGTGTCGGTGTTCAAGGGCGTGACGCCCGTGGTGGCACAAGTCACCGGCACCATCAAAGACTTGAGCGGCAAGAGCGAAGTACTGACGTTCAAGCAGATCACCGAAAAAGGCGCGACCAATTACCTCGCGCCGTATTCGGTGCCGCAACAGGAATTCAGGACCTTCACGATCAACGTTGAAACCGGTGGCAAGGCGCACAGTTTCAATTTCGTCCAAGAACTCTTTCCGGCTGAATAATGAACCTCACACACCTCGTACTGGCCAGCCATAACGCCGGCAAACTCAAAGAACTCCAGGCCATGCTCGGTGAGTCCGTGCAACTGCGCTCCATTGGCGAATTCAGCCAGGTTGAGCCGGAAGAAACCGGCCTGTCGTTCGTCGAGAACGCCATCCTCAAAGCGCGCAATGCCGCGCGTATTTCCGGCCTGCCAGCGCTGGCGGATGACTCGGGCCTGGCGGTGGATTTTCTCGGCGGCGCGCCTGGCATTTACTCGGCGCGTTATGCCGACGGCAAGGGCGACGCGGCGAACAACGCCAAGCTGCTGGAGGCGCTCAAGGACGTGCCGGATGCACAACGCGGCGCGCAGTTCGTGTGTGTGCTGGCGCTGGTGCGGCATGCCGATGACCCGTTGCCGATTCTCTGCGAAGGCCTGTGGCACGGGCGCATCCTGCACGCCGCCAGCGGCGAACAGGGTTTTGGCTACGACCCGCTGTTCTGGGTGCCGGAGCGCAATGTGTCGAGCGCTGAACTGAGCCCGGCGGACAAGAACCAAATCAGCCATCGCGCCCGCGCCATGGTGCTGCTGCGTCAGCGTCTGGGCCTGAACTGAAATGACCCAGAACACCTCCGCGCAGCCGCTGATCCACGGCGGCGCGCAAACACCGCGGGCGCCACTGCCGCTGCTGCCGCCCCTGGCGCTGTACATCCACATCCCGTGGTGCGTGCGCAAATGCCCTTATTG
The DNA here is from genome assembly GCF_049199985.1 of Pseudomonas kitaguniensis. Classification (NCBI taxonomy): domain Bacteria; kingdom Pseudomonadati; phylum Pseudomonadota; class Gammaproteobacteria; order Pseudomonadales; family Pseudomonadaceae; genus Pseudomonas; species Pseudomonas kitaguniensis. The sequence continues at coordinate 21,020 of NZ_JBLZPT010000018.1, read as the reverse complement.
CGACTTCAACTCCCACACCGCGAGCAAGGTGCTGCCGGAAGAAGAGTACGTGGACGCGTTGCTGGCTGACCTTGATCAAGACCTGCACGCGGTTTACGGCCGTGAGCTGAGCTCGATCTTTTTTGGTGGCGGTACGCCCAGCCTGTTCAGCGCCGCCGCGCTGGGCCGTTTGCTTGAGGGCGTACAAGCGCGCATTGCGTTTGCCGCCGACATCGAGATCACCCTGGAAGCCAACCCCGGGACCTTCGAGCAAGAGAAGTTTGTGGCCTACCGCGCGCTGGGGATCAACCGGCTGTCGATTGGCATCCAGAGCTTCCAGCAAGAAAAACTCCAGGCGCTGGGCCGTATCCACAACGGCGACGAAGCCGTACGTGCGGCCGGCATGGCGCGTCAGGCCGGGTTCGATAACTTCAACCTGGACCTGATGCATGGCTTGCCCGACCAGTCACTGGAAGACGCCTTGGGCGACCTGCGCCAGGCCATCGCCCTCAACCCGACGCATTTGTCGTGGTACCAACTGACGCTGGAACCCAACACGGTGTTCTGGAACCAGCCGCCCGCACTGCCGGAAGACGACACGCTGTGGGGCATTCAGGAAGCGGGCCAGGCGTTGCTGGCCGAACACGGTTACGCGCAATACGAGGTGTCGGCCTACGCCCAAGCGGGCCGCCCGGCGCGGCATAACCTGAATTACTGGAGCTTCGGCGACTTTATCGGTATCGGCGCCGGCGCCCATGGCAAGCTCAGCCACCCGGACGGGCGCATCGTGCGCACCTGGAAGACCCGCGCGCCAAAGGACTACCTGAACCCGGCCAAAAGCTTTCAGGCCGGCGCGAAAGAACTCACCAATGACGAACTGCCCTTCGAGTTCCTGATGAACGCGTTGCGGCTCACCGAAGGCGTCGACGCCAGGCTCTACGCCGAGCGCACAGGCCTCGACTTGGCGAGCCTCACTGAAGCACGCACAGAAGCAGAACAAAGTGGCTTAATGCAGGTCGAACCGTCACGCCTGGCGGCGACCGACCGCGGGCAACTCTTTCTCAATGACCTGTTGCAGAAGTTTTTGAGCTGACGCTCTAAGGAAATCGAATGGATTGGGTACTCGACCTGCTCGCCACCGCGTCGCGCTGGAGCCGTAGCAACCTGTCGGAAATCTCGCTGGCACTTGTCGGCTGCCTGCTGGTGCTGTTCGGCGCCGACATCAAAGGCTGGGTTGAAGGGCGCCTGGGCAGTATCGCCGGCGCCTTGCGCGTACCGTTGATGGCGCTGGTGTGCATGGTCGGCAGCGGCGCGGCGTTGATCTACGCCACGCCGTGGATTGTGCGCGGGCTCAGCCAGTTCAATAACTACAGCCTGGCGCCGGTGTTGGTGGTGGTGCTGGTGTTGATCGGCGTAGTTGCCGACCGCCGCTGAGCCCTCACTCGACACAGATACACAGTGTGGGAGATACACCTGTGGGGGGGGGCTTGCTCCCGATGGCTGATTAACAGTCGACATCAATGTGACTGATTCACCGCCATCGGGAGCAAGCCCCCTCCCACATTTGATTGCATTTCAAGTCGAAGACGAATTAAGCCAGCTTCTCGAACTTCAAATCCCACACGCCATGCCCCAACCGCTCACCACGGCGTTCGAACTTGGTGATCGGGCGCTCAGCCGGGCGTGGCACGCATTTGCCGTCTTCGGCCAAATTGCGATAGCCAGGCGCTACGTCCATCACTTCCAGCATGTACTCCGCGTACGGTTCCCAGTCGGTGGCCATGTGCAGGATGCCGCCGGTTTTCAGCTTGCTGCGCACCAGTTCTGCGAAGGACGCTTGCACGATGCGACGCTTGTGGTGGCGCGACTTGTGCCATGGGTCCGGGAAGAACAGCATCAGGCGGTCGAGGCTGTTGTCGGCGATGCAACGGTTGAGCACTTCGATCGCGTCGCAGTCGTACACGCGCAGGTTAGTCAGGCCTTGCGTCAGTACGCCATTGAGCAGCGCGCCGACACCCGGACGGTGCACTTCAACACCGATGAAATCCTGTTCCGGCGAGGCCGCCGCCATTTCCAGCAGGGAGTGGCCCATGCCGAAGCCGATTTCCAGGGAACGCGGGGCCGAACGGCCAAACACCTGGTCGTAATCCACCGGCGCATCGGCCAGCGGCAAGACGAACAGCGGCGTACCCTGCTCCAGCCCTTTTTGCTGGCCTTCGGTCATGCGACCGGCGCGCATCACAAAACTCTTGATGCGGCGGTGCTTGGACTCGTCGCCTTCGTCCACGGTGTTCGGCGTTTCGTTTGATTCAGTCATCAATGGCTCTTACTTGATCAGACCATCCAGCGGCGAGGAGGCGCTGGCGTACAGTTTTTTCGGCATGCGCCCGGCGAGGTAAGCCAGGCGGCCCGCGACGATGGCGTGTTTCATGGCTTCGGCCATCATGATCGGCTGCTGGGCATTGGCGATGGCCGAATTCATCAGCACCGCTTCGCAGCCCAGTTCCATGGCGATGGTGGCGTCGGAAGCAGTGCCCACGCCTGCGTCCACCAGCACCGGAATTTTCGCTTCTTCGAGGATGATCTGCAGGTTGTACGGGTTGCAGATGCCCAGGCCAGTGCCGATCAGGCCAGCCAGTGGCATCACCGCGATGCAGCCAATTTCGGCGAGTTGGCGGGCGATGATTGGGTCATCGCTGGTGTAGACCATCACGTCGAAGCCTTCCTTGACCAGCGTTTCGGCGGCCTTGAGGGTTTCGATCACGTTGGGGAACAGGGTTTTCTGATCGGCCAGCACTTCCAGCTTCACCAGGTTGTGGCCGTCGAGCAGCTCACGCGCCAGGCGGCAGGTGCGCACGGCTTCGATGGCGTCGTAGCAACCGGCAGTGTTCGGCAGGATGGTGTAGCGGTCCGGCGGCAGAATATCCAGCAGGTTCGGTTCGCCCGGGTTCTGGCCGATGTTTGTGCGGCGCACGGCCACGGTCACGATCTCGGCGCCGGAGACTTCAATGGCCAGGCGGGTTTCTTCCATGTCGCGGTACTTGCCGGTGCCCACCAGAAGACGCGACTGGTAGGTACGACCGGCCAAGACGAAGGGCTTGTCGCTACGAACGATGCTCATGGGAAATCCTCGAAATAGGGTGAGGTTCTGCACAATCTCGGCAGGCGACTAGCCGCCGCCAATGGCGTGGACCACTTCAACCTGGTCACCCTCGGTGAGCGCGGTTTCGGCGTGCTGGCTACGCGGCACGATGTCCCGATTGAGCTCCACTGCGACCCGACGCCCGGTTAAGTCCAGACGGGTCAACAGGGCCGCAACGGTTTCGCCGTCGGGCAGTTCAAAGGGTTCGCCGTTCAACAGAATGCGCATGCCACGGGCCGCCATCGTTTTTAGGGGCCAGCATTCTAGCCCGATTGGCACTAAAGGTCAGCACCGAGCGTCAAGCGGGCAGTTGCAAGCGCCAAGCGGTGAGGCCCAGGAAGAACCAGCCGAGCAGGAACGCCAGCCCGCCAAACGGCGTGATGATCCCGAGTTTGCTGATGCCAGTCAGCGTCAGCACGTACAGGCTGCCGGAGAACAGCAAGATACCGAAGACAAACGAGATGCCCGCCCACGTCACCAGTCGGCCAGGAACGTGCACGGCCAATAACGCCACGCCGAACAGCGCCAGCGCGTGCACCAACTGGTAGGTCACGCCAGTGTGGAAGATCGCCAGGTACTCGGCGCTCAGACGGTTTTTCAGGCCGTGGGCGGCAAAGGCACCGAGAGCAACGCCGGTGAAGCCGAAAAAGGCAGCCAGCATCAGAAAGCTACGCAGCATGAGGAACTCCAATCAGACTCAAAGGGCCGGGTCTGTATAATGGCCCGCTCAACGGGTTCGGCCAAGCCATCTCTATGCTGCGTATCCTCTTCAAGCGTTTTCTCAAAGTCGTGAAATGGTTTGCCATCGGCAGCGTGCTGCTGGTGCTGCTGTTTCGTGTGGTGCCGCCGCCGTTCACCGCGTTAATGGTAGAGCGCAAGGTTGAATCCTGGTTTGACGGCGAGCCGATTGACCTGCAGCGCACGTGGGTGTCGTGGGACCAGATCTCGGATGACCTTAAAGTGGCGGTGATGGCCGGTGAAGACCAGCGCTTCCCGCAGCACTGGGGCTTTGATTTTGGCGCGATTCAGGCGGCGTTGCTGCATAACGAGCGCGGCGGTTCGATTCGCGGGGCCAGCACCTTGACCCAGCAAGTGTCGAAAAACCTGTTCCTGTGGACCGGCCGCAGCTATCTGCGCAAAGGCCTGGAAGCCTGGTTTACCGGGCTGATCGAGGTGTTGTGGCCCAAGCAGCGGATTCTTGAGGTGTACCTCAACAGCGTGGAATGGGACGAAGGTGTGTTTGGCGCAGAGGCGGCGGCGCGGCATCACTTTGGGGTGAGCGCCAAAGCGCTTTCGCGTCAGCAGGCCAGCTACCTGGCAGCGGTGCTGCCTAACCCACGGGTGTGGAGCGCCAGCCACCCCACGGCCTATGTGGCACAGCGCGCGGCGTGGATTCGTCAGCAGATGGGCCAGTTGGGTGGTGATGGTTACTTGGTGGAACTGAACAATTCCCGCAAGGCGCCCTGGTCGGACTGAAACTACACAAACCACTGTGGGAGGGGGTTTGCTGGAGAATGGGGGTGGCTCGGTTAACATTTTGCGGTGGTAGACATTGCGCCATCGCGAGCAAGCCCGCTCCCACAGTTGATCGCATCTCCAAGCGGCACAAAACAACTGTGGGAGAGGGCTTGCTGGAGAATGGGGCTGGCGCAGTTAACATTTTGCGGTGGTAGATATTGCGCCATCGTGAGCAAGCCCGCTCCCACAGTTGATCGCATTTTCAAGCGGCACAAAACAACTGTGGGAGAGGGCTTGCTGGAGAATGGGGGTGGTTCAGTTAACATTTGCGGTGGTAGACATTGCGCCATCGCGAGCAAGCCCGCTCCCACAGTTGATCGCATTTTCAAGCGGCACAAAACAACTGTGGGAGAGGGCTTACTGGAGAATGGGGGTGGTTCAGTTAACATTTGCGGTGGTAGACATTGCGCCATCGCGAGCAAGCCCGCTCCCACAGTTGATCGCATTTTCAAGCGGCACAAAACAACTGTGGGAGAGGGCTTGCTGGAGAATGGGGGTGGCTCAGTTAACATTTGCGGTGGTAGACATTGCGCCATCGCGAGCAAGCCCGCTCCCACATTTGATCGCATTTTCAAGCAGCACAAAACAACTGTGGGAGAGGGTTTGCTGGAGAATGGGGCTGGCGCAGTTAACATTTTGCGGTGGTAGACATTGCGCCATCGCGAGCAAGCCCGCTCCCACAGTTGATCGCATTTTCAAGCGGCACAAAACAACTGTGGGAGAGGGCTTACTGGAGAATGGGGGTGGTTCAGTTAACATTTGCGG